>RGSV01000005.1 GCA_010025655.1 Acidimicrobiia bacterium | reverse complement strand
CTATGCGGCCCTCAAGAGCGACGAGAACTTTGCGTCGAAACTGAAGTCTGCGGTACTCGTTGTTGACGCCAAGTCACTCGGTGCAGTCGCCAATGGCTCACGACGGGGCAGCGTGATCGGTGAAGCTGTGTGCATGGCTCGCGACTTCGCGAACATGCCGCCCGCACATCTCACAGCGAAGATGTTCGCCGACCACGCGCAGCGAATCGCGTCAGAAACCGGGCTGCGAGTCGAGGTGTATGACAAAGATCGACTGCTGGCGATGGGTTGCGGCGGCATCATCGGCGTGAATCGCGGCAGCGTCAACCCGCCGCGCATGGTGAAGTTGTCGTACCGACCCGGCAAGTCCGTGGTGAAGGGCAAGTCGGCAAGTAAGGGAAAGAAGTCGTCGCTGCCGCATCTCATCATGGTCGGCAAGGGAGTGATGTACGACTCGGGCGGCATCAGCTTGAAGCCGAGCAACCCGAGCCATGCGCAGATGAAAGCCGACATGAGCGGAGCCGCCGCCGTACTCGCAACGATGAGCACGCTCAAGGCGCTCGGTTGCAAGAACCAGGTGACTGCCTATCTCATGTGCACCGACAACCTGCCATCGGGCAGTGCCATGGCGATGGGTGATGTGCTCACCATTCGCAACAAAAAGACCGTCGAGATTCACAACACCGATGCCGAGGGTCGCTTGATTCTCGCCGACGGTCTATCGCTGGCAGCTGAGCAGAAGCCCGATGCCATCGTCGACATTGCAACGCTGACGGGCGCGTGTGCAGCGGCACTCGGACCGAAGATGTCGGGCGTGATGGGCAACAACGAGAAGTTCATCGAACAGGTACTCGAAGCGAGCAAGGTCGTTGATGAAGACGTGTGGCAACTGCCGCTCGAGCGCTCGTATCGCCGCATGTTGGATTCCTACATCGCCGATATGAAGAACGTCGGCGGTGGCGAAGCCGGTGCCATCACCGCGGCACTGTTCTTGGATGAATTCACCGACGGGCTGCCCTGGGCGCACCTCGATATCGCGGGGCCAATGTGGGCCGAAGCTGATGCCGGCTGGCTGCAGCGCGGGGCGACTGGCTATGGCACGAGACTTCTGGTCAACCTGGCCGAGAACTTCCGTCGTCGTTAACGCGGTGTCGAGAGTCGACGCGCGAAGGCACAAAATCTGACTGCGTTGCCGCCGCTGCCGAGTCGGCCGCGTGATACCAACAAGTCGCAGATGGGCAGGCTGCTCGTCATCGCCGGTTCGTACGGCATGGCTGGTGCGGCTGCGCTAAGTGCCGAGGCGGCGATGCGCTCGGGCTGCGGCTACGTCTATGTCGCCACGGCGGCATGCAACGCCCCGCAATTGACGGCGGCCGTTCCTTCGGCGATTCTCCGACATTCGATGCAACGCAATCAGACGAGTTTGCGGTGGGACGATCTGCCGATGCTGTTCGATGCGATGCGCGTTGTCGACGCAGTGGTGATTGGCCCCGGTCTTGGCGATGTCGCCGACGAGTGGCTTGGTGCATTGCTCGAACGGCTTGCGGCGATGCCGACGGTGTTCGATGCTGACGCGCTCAATGCGTTGGCACGACGTCGCGAGTTGCTTGCCTTACTGACGAGCTGTCACATCGTCACCCCCCACGCTGGCGAGGCGGCGCGCCTCTTGGGTTGGGGCAATGACGCAGAGCGCGTAAACACCGCCCGCCACTCGGCGATTAGCGAACTCTGCACTGCGACTCGCGCTGTCGTCGTGCTGAAGGGCGCCGACACACTTGTCGCCCAGCGTGGTGCACCAACTGTGGTCAACCCAACCGGCAACGCGGGCCTGGCGAAGGCAGGCAGCGGAGACGTGCTGAGTGGTGTAATCGGCGCACTTCTTGCCCGCGGCATGCGGGCACATGACGCCGCCGTAGCCGGAACATGGATTCATGGTCGAGCGGCCGATGTGCTGGCGAGCGAGGTTGGCGAAGACGCGTACATCTCAAGCGACCTGGCTCGCGCCCTCGGGCGGGCGTTCAACGACTACGGTCAGGCGTCTTTGGCGGAGTGAAGGGGCACGTCGTTGGCGGAGTGATGGCCGTGCGTCGTTGGCAACGTGACCACGACGCGCAATCCACCGAGCGGGCTGCGTTCGAATGTGGCGGCCCCACCGTGCAATCGAGCAATCGATGCCACAAGGTGCAGACCAAGACCAGTGCCATGGTGATCACCTGAGCGAAGCGTGCTGAATCGCTCGGCACCAACCGCTAACAGATTCAGTTGGCTGTCATCGAGACCCGGGCCAGCGTCATCAATCGTGCAGGTGACAGTGCCCTTATCTGATACACATCGCACCGCAACTTCGGCGCTCGAGGGCGTATGTCGATGAATGTTGCTCGAGAGATTTGCGAAGAGACGGTCCATGAGTGCCGGATCTGCTTCGACTCGACACGGTGTCGTGTCAATGGTCAGTTTTCGACTTGGGTCGAGAACCTTGAGGTCATGAAAGTGTGAAGAAATTACTGAACTGATGTCGATCAACTCGTGGTCAGAGAGAGGAGTCGATGACAGTCGTGCTAAGAGAAGCAGGTCGTCGATCAACCGTGTCATTCTCTTTGACTCGTAGGCAATTCGGTCCTGCGCGCGCTGCCGCATTTCTGGCTCAACTGACTGTTGTGATGCCAGCACATCGGCATAGGCCCGCACGGTCGTCAGAGGAGTACGCAATTCATGGGCTACGTCAGCGAGAAACTCGCGCATCTGTTGCTCGGATCTCGACTTGATGTTTACCGCGTTCTGTAATTCACCAACCATCGAGCTGATGTTTGACTGCAATTCGCGCACCTCGTCGGTATGAGCATCGGTGGGCAAATTGGCATCAAGGCGGCCTGCTGCAACGGTCTGTGAATACTTGATGATGTCACCCAACGGTGCCAACGATCGACGTGTGAACTGGTGAGTGACCAAGCCGCCAAGCACTGCGACCACCACTGCAATCGCACAATTGATGAGTAACTGGTTGGCGAAAGCCCCCGTGATATCGCCGATGCCCTCACCGAAGACGAGCAAGTCACCAGTGCCTAGGTCAATTGCACTGATGCGTATCGGCTCGCGACCTGCGACGGTTTGCGGTGACGCCACAGCCGCCATGAGCACATCTCGCTCGAGCGAGTCAAGTTGCAACGAATCTGGGTTGTCAGCGGCGATGAGGTCAATGACCGCTTCATCGTCAACGGCTAGTGCGGCAACGAAATTCGTCGGGAGCGTCTGCAGGCTTCGCAGCAGGCTGTCAACAGGGTCTACGCCCTCTTGTGTTACCACCGCGCGCAGTGCGAGAAGTCGGTTGTCCACCTGACGAGTTGCGGAGTTTCGACCGGTAATGGCCGACAACACTGCAAGAGCGAGAGATGTGACGGCAACTACAGCCAGAACCCCGAACGAGATTCTTCGGCTGAGTGTCATGAACGAGCCTCGAATTTGATTCCGAAACCGCGCACGGTCACAATATGCCCATGATTCTCCCGATCGAGCTTGCGACGAAGGTAAGAAACGTACGTCTCGACGACGCTTGACTGCGTCTCGAAGTCGATTCCCCAGACGGATGCAAGCAGATGGTCTTTGGAGAGCACGTGACCTTCGTTCAACATGAGGTGATGAAGTAGCCGAAATTCCGTAGGCGAGAGCTGCACGGGAACGCCAGCATGTGTTACTTGTGCAGTTTCAGTGTTCAACTGCACATCTCCGCATGTCACAACACTGGTCGGACGTACGCCCCCGGCTCGACGCAAGACGGCAGATACCCGTAGCGAGAACTCTTCAAGGCCAAACGGCTTGCGAATGTAGTCATCAGCACCGAGCTTGAGACCGCGAACGACGTCTTCGCGTTCGTCTCGAGCCGTCAACATGATGATGGGTAGTTCTGGCTTGCGTTGACGGAGCTTCTCAAGCACTGAAAACCCATCAACGTGCGGCATGTTGACATCAAGAATCACCAGATCAAAGGGCTCTCGAGTCGCAAGACCGATAGCGGCCGCCCCATCGCGTGCCTCAGTAGCGAGGTGCCCAGCCAAGCGGAGAGCATCAGCGACGGTCTGGCGTATGGCGGCATCGTCGTCAACGACGAGCACTCGCGCGGCAGACATCTTCGTTCGACCCCACAACGACAGTAACCAGCGGGCTCTTCTTCGCAGCTCGTGCTGAGCCGATTCACAGCATTCTCACAAGTTCGAGTCGTAGAACAGAGTCAGCCGAAAACCTTCGGCAATTACTCAAGGAGCAGATACCCATGAAGTACAGCAAACTCTTGGCTGCAGGAACCGTTGTTCTCGCAGTGATGTCAGGTTCAGCATCGGCGTTCGCCAGCACCGGCGACACCTCAAGTGCCCCGAGTGCCACCGACACGTCGACGACCCTGCCACCCAAGCGCGACCGCGTCTCGGCAGCCGAGCGTGAGGCTGCTGCGAAGTTCCGGGCCGACATGTTGGCATGGCGAGCGGACTTTTCGAAGTGGATCGCCGATCGCGCCTCAGCCATAAAGGATCACCGAGACTCCCTTGCGTCAGCTTCGGCGACCCTGAAGACTGCCCTCGCCGCCGCATCGACCAAAGAAGCGCGCAAAGCGGCGATGGATGCCTTCAAGTCGGCGCGAGAAGCAGCCAAAGCAGCGCTTGACGCCGCCCTGGCCGAGATCGGTGAGCGCCCAGTTCGCCCAACCCGCTAGCGGGGTGACCTTCTAAGCCATACCGTCAGCGGTATGTCACACGTCGGTAACCGCTTCGTTACTTAAGCGATGTCTACAACGATTCCCGACCCCTGCACGGTGGTGCGCACAAATCCGCACCCTGGGCGGGGGTCGGTGCTCGTTTTGGGTACGCCACGCGGCGGCACATCGGTCGTGGCCGGAATCTGCCACATGCTCGGTGTGCCGATGGGTCGCGATATCGATGCGTCAAACATGGAAGATCGAGAGTTTCGTCGACTCCGTACCCTGCCGTTCTCTGGTGAGCGAACTTCAGCGTTCTTTGCCGACCTGCGACGCGACAACCCCATTGCGGGCGTGAAAGATCCAGCAGCCATCGACTGGCTACCCGAGCACTATCACGTGGTTCCCGAGCCAATGCTGGTGGTGGTTTCTCGCGATGTTTATGCGGTGGCGCAACGCGAAGAAGTCTCGGGGAGTACGTTCTTTGACGCCCTGCAAGGCGCGATTCGTCGCAAGTATGCGGTGCTCGACTTCGTTCAACGGGTCGCTGACCCACTGATTGTGGTGTCATACGAACGCTTGATGCAGGATCCCCAACTCGCCGTTGAGTCGCTAGCCGAGTTTCTTGGCGTCGGTGCCGAGAGTGAACTGATTGACCGCATTGTGTCGCGTGTGCGGCCGCATGCCGATATGCCGAACGACGTCAATTTTGTAAACGCCCGTGTTGAATATGAACTCGAGTGTTTGCCGGCGAGTAGCAGCCGTCATGGCTCGACTCGGCACGCTGGCTAAGCGGCCGCTGCAGTCCACTCAGCGTGATACGCCCGCAAGAAGCTGGGCATGCGCGCCACATGGTGGGCAGCGACCGGAGGCATCACGCGTCGCACGGCAAGTGATGCACCCGCCGGCTGCGCGGCTCCGAACATCTGCAGACGATGGAGTGCGCGGGCAAAGGTCGAGCCGACATCGTCGCGGCCGGCGACACCGAGTGACCGTGCGATATCAAAAGAATCCATGCTGAAGCCGTCTGGAGTGTGCTCGAGCCACGCGTCGAAGCGTCGCAGCAGCCAGGTAGCCGATGGGCCGAGCACCGGTAGCCAGAACCACTCCACATAGTCAGAACGAACGGGGTGCCCGATCAGCTCGACCGTGGGGTCGCGCCACGGCACGATTGCGATGCGTCGTGTATCTGTTTCCACACCCCTTGGTGTGCACGGGGTCGCTCATGCGGCACCGTAATTTGCGCAAGGCCGCCGAAGTGGCACAGTGACTTGCGCGGGGTCGCCGAGGTGGCACACTGAGTTGCACGATGCCAGTCGATGACACGAACTCGGTCACGCGAGTGGAGGTGATGTTGGCCGCCGTCGATCGCATTACCGTGCTGACGGGGGCGGGTATTTCGACTGCCTCGGGTATTCCCGACTTTCGCGGACCGAATGGCGTGTGGACCAAAGATCCGCTGGCGCAAAAAACCTCGACGCTGAGCCACTACCTCAGTGAGCCCGATGTTCGCAAGCGCGCCTGGCGTGATCGAGTGGCGTGGATGACGACGAGCCCGCAGCCCAACGACGGTCATCGCGCAGTGGTACGCCTGCAAGAGCGTGGTCAGTTGCGCGCCGTCGTGACACAGAACGTCGATGGCCTGCATCAACTCTCAGGCATCGAACCCCATCGCGTGCATGAAGTGCACGGCACACGGTGGAACACGCGCTGCTGGTCATGCAAAGACGTGCGCCCGATGCATGAAGCCCTCGAGCGGGTCGTCGCGGGTGACCCCGACCCCGCGTGCCTGCGGTGCGGGGGAATCCTGAAGAGCGACACGATTCTTTTTGAAGAGCCGCTCGTGCCAGAAGTGATCGAAGCGGCGATGAAGGCGAGCGAAGAGTGTGATGTGTTGCTTGCCGTCGGTTCTACGTTGTCGGTCTACCCGGCCGCATATTGCGTGCCGCGAGCCAAGCGTGCTGGTGCGCGCGTGGTAATCGTCAACGGCGAGCAGACGGAACTCGACTCGATGGCTGATGAAATCGTGCTCGGCGACATCAACACGGTGTTGCCGAGGTTGTGCGGCATGTATCCCGCATCGTGAGCGCAATCCGCACGCAAACTGCCGTCTCGAAAACCCGACCTATCAGATAGCATTTCGAGCATGACGACGTTTCGCGACCTGCTCGGTGCCGCGAAGGCGCAGATCACCGAAATCGACACGGCGACCGCCGAGCAGCAGATTGCGGCTGGAGCCATTGTGCTCGACGTGCGTGAGCCTGATGAATACGACCAGGGTGCGCTGGGCAATGTAATCCACATTCCGCGTGGGCACCTTGAAGCTCAAGTCGAAACGCGCATCACCGACAAACGCTCGCAGGTCGTCGTGTATTGCGCGGGTGGCGTGCGCAGCGCGTTTGCCGCCAAGACGCTGCAAGAACTCGGCTACACGAACGTGTCGAGCATGGCCGGCGGTTTCGGCAAGTGGAAAGATGAAGGTCGGGCGTGGACCACACCCGTCACCTTGAGTGGCGAGCAGCGAAATCGCTATCAGCGCCACTTGTTATTGCCCGAAGTTGGAGTCGCCGGTCAAGCCAAACTGCTCGCCAGCAAAGTGTTGCTGCTCGGGGCCGGTGGCCTCGGTTCGCCTGCCGCGCTCTACCTCGCTGCGGCAGGCGTCGGCACGCTCGGCATCGTCGATATGGACGAAGTTGACGAGAGCAACCTGCAGCGCCAGATTCTGCACAACATCGATCGAATTGGTGACCGCAAGGTCGACTCAGCAAAGAAGACCCTCACGATGTTGAACCCCGACGTCAATGTCGTCACCTATGACACGAGGCTGGCCGCCAGCAACATCATCGACATCATCTCGGGCTACGACGTGATCGTCGACGGAGCCGACAACTTCCCGTCGCGCTATCTCTTGAACGATGCGAGCGTGAAACTCGGCATTCCGGTGGTGCACGGTTCGATCTTCCGCTTCGAGGGCATGGTGAGCGTGTTCCACCCGCTGCGTGGACCGACCTATCGCGACATGGTGCCCGAGCCGCCGCCGGCCGAGATGGCGCCGAGTTGCGCCGAGGCCGGTGTGCTCGGTGTGCTGCCCGGCATCGTCGGTTCGATTCAGGCACTCGAGGCCATCAAGTTGCTGCTCGACCTCGGTGATTCGCTGATCGGTCGTATCTTGTCAATCGACACGACCGAAATGTCGTTTCGCACGTTCAATCTGCGCATCGACCCGAGCAACGCAGTGACGTATGCGAATCGCGATCGCATTCAGGTGCGCGACCTCGAAGGCGCTTGTGCGCCGTGGTTGCACTGACGCGCCGACCACGCTGACGTTCCGCCGCTGCTGCCTCGCCACGAACCGCTGCACTCGTAGAATCACGTCGTGCCGTTGAGTGTCGCCGTCGTCGGCGCTGGATTCTCTGGCGCCGTCGTGGCCCGCGAGTTGGCCGAAGCTGGCCACAGCATCGAAGTGTTTGAATCGCGCGACCATGTGGCGGGCAACTGCCATACGCGACGCCACGAGAGTGGTGTCATGGTGCATGTGTACGGACCACACATCTTCCACACACAACATGAACGCGTGTGGAACTATGTGCGTCGTTTCGCCACCTTCAAGCCGTATCGCCACCGGGTGAGAGCGATGGTCGGGGAGAAGGCCTTTCAGATGCCGATGAACCTCGGCCTCATCAATTCGTTCTTTGGCACTACCTTTACGCCCGCTGAGGCCGAAGCGTTCGTGGCGACCAAGGCTGATGCGACGATCACCAATCCAACCTCGTTCGAAGACCAGGCGCTGCGACTGGTGGGGCGCGAGTTGTATGAGGCGTTCTTTGCCGGATACACCCGCAAGCAGTGGGGCGTTGATCCGAAGGAATTGCCGGCGAGCATCTTGGCGCGCTTGCCACTGCGTTTCACCGATGACGACTCGTACTTCAGCCACCCATATCAGGGAATACCTGAACATGGCTACACCGCCATCGTCGAGGCGATACTCGATCACCCCAACATCAGCGTGTCACTCTCAACGCGAATCTCTCGCGCTGAACTCCGTAGCTACGACCACGTGTTCTGGAGCGGGCCAATCGACGCCTACTTCGACCACCAGTACGGTCGACTTGGTTATCGCACTCTTGATTTCACGCCTGAAGTCGTCGATGGTGACTATCAGGGCTGCCCGGTCGTCAACTACTGCGACGCCGAGGTGCCATATACGCGCATCACCGAACACAAGCACTTTGCGCCGTGGGAATCGCACGATACGTCGGTCATCTATCGCGAATACAGCCGTTTGTGTGGCGACGATGATGTGCCGTATTACCCGATTCGTCTCGTAAAGGAAAAGGCGCAACTCGTCGACTATGTGCAACTGGCGCGCGACGAGCGTGGGGTCACCTTTCTCGGGCGACTCGGCACCTACCGTTATCTCGACATGGACGTCACCATCAACGAGGCGCTGACGGTGGCAGATGCAGCCAAGCAGGCGTTCGCCGATGGCGCATGTCCGCCGGCTTTTCTCACCGATCCACTCGGATGAACGGTCGACACGCGTGAAGACGTTGCTGCAGCGCTCGATGCTGCCGGCTGCCGGGTTCGCCGAACCGTTGTTGTATGCGCGATGTATAGGTGACGTAACCCTCGGTGATGAGATCGCCACCCTGCGGCAGGGTGGGCAGTTGACGTTCGATACGTCGTTCGGTGTGTTTCATGCTGGTCGCTGGCGACGACTGACGACGGTTGACCACATAGCGGTGCGCGTCGTCGCGTCAGGTGCCGGTCGCGCAGAGGTGGTGGCGGTTACGCGCAGCCGAGAACAGGTTGTGGCCACAGCGCTGCTCACTGGTGAGAGCGTCGAGCTGGCACTTGGTTCGCTCGCCGATACGACGTGGGGAGTCGTGTACGTGCGCATCATCGCCGACGGGGAGTGCACGGTACGTCGAGTCGAGTGGATGACATCTGCGGCGCCGGCGCACGACGTGCGACTGAACTTGTCGATTACCACATTCAACCGGCAGCAATATGTGGTGCCGACGGTACACCGCGTGCTCGACTTGGTGCGCGCGAGCGATGTCTTGCGCGGCCGCGTGCGGGTGCTTGTCGTTGACAACGCCAGCAACCTCGATCTTGGCACCGCAGCGGGGGATGACCTCACGGTGGTGCGCAACCGCAACCTAGGTGGTGCGGGCGGGTTTGCTCGCGGTCTCATGCACCTGCGCGCTGCAAAGTGGGCGACCCACGTGTTGTTTATGGACGACGACATCTCGCTCGAAACAGAGTCGTTGGTGCGCACGGTGGCACTCTTTGGATTTGCGCGCGACAAGAAACTCTGCGTGCACGGCGCGATGCTGAGCGAAGAACGCCAGTGGATGCAATTTGAGGCTGGCAGCAAGTATCTCTGGCGTTCGCTGTATCCGCTGCGGGCACTCGGACAAGAAGACGACCTGCGTGAGCGGCGGTTGGCAGTACGCGACGCTCGCGAGCGACGCTTTGCGTATTCGGCATGGTGGTACACCGCATTCCCCATCGACATCACGCCCGATAATCCGCTGCCCATCTTCGTGCGCGGCGATGACGTGGCGTTCGGATTGATGCACACTGGTCGTCACACCGTGACGCTGAACGGCATCGTGGTGTGGCACGCCGACTTCCATCTGAAGAACAATCCGTCGAGTTTGTTCTATGAGATGCGCAACTTCGCGACGATTGACACGCTGGTGTTTGACCGCCACCGTTGGTGGCACCTCGGGCAGCGTTTCTTGGCATTGAGTTTTCGCAGCCTCTTTGGGTTTCGATATGCCAGCGCCGAATACATGGTGCGGGGCATGCGTGCCTATCTCGCAGGGCCACGCGCCCTCGCCGAAGTCGATCACCCGGCGTTGCACGACGAGCTACGCCAGGTGAGCGAAGAAAAGCCCGCCCCACTACCACCTGAACATGCGGCAGTTGCCATCACACGGCCTCGACCAAAGGCCATTCGGCTTGTCGGCTTCGTGTTGGCGTTGCCGTTGCTCGGCGGTTTCTTCTTGCCGGCCGCAGTGCGCAGCAAGAGACTGCGCACCGCGCCGATCGATTCGCGAGCCGTGGGCATCGCCGTGCGTCACGAACGGATTCTCTATCGCCACGACCGCCTGCCAGAGGGGTTCGTCTGCGAGCGCGACCGGCGGCGATTCTTTGCGGTGTGGCGCGACGTGTTCGATGTATTGCGGCAGCTGCGCCGCGACTACGCCACGCTCAAGCGCGACTATCGCGCGGCCTACCCGAGTCTCGTCAGCGATGATGCGTGGCAGCGACGCTTCGAAGGGGTCAGCGCTGGGCAGAGGCGCTGAGTAGCGCCATCCACGTCGTGCGATCAACTGCGCCAGTCGGCTTCAGTGCCACCGACTTCTGAAATCGCTTCACCTGCTTGTCGGTGCCGCTGCCGAATACTCCGTCGGCGCGAATCTTGATTTGCAAGACGTTGGCGAGCGCCTTTTGAATCGACACCACCGAAGTGTTGCGTGCGCCGCGGGCAAGCGTGAAGGTCGTGTGGTCGAGACCAAGTGCAGCCACCACCTGTTCATCGGCGATGCCGTCTACCGGTAGGCCAACTCGTGCTTCGAACGCCTCTACTGCCTTGGCCGTTCCTTTGCCATAGGCGCCATCAACGGCAATCCTGTTCTTCTTTTTCAACTCGAGAGCCGTGTTGAGGGCGGCTTGCAGGGCCTTCACCGGCTCGCCCCGTTCGCCGACGACCATCGGCACCGACATCGGGATGATCGCACCGCTGCCAACGGAAATGAGACCTGCGCGGCGCAGCTCGTCGAGTTGGTTGCGCAAGAAGAGCGCGAACTCGGCGCGACCTGTCGTCGTCAAGTGCACCGTGTCGCTGAACCAACGTGTCTTGTCGGGGCCGCTGCTGTGGCTATTCCAGTCGAGCACCGACACGTTGGGGTAGCGCTGCGTAGCCGCGGTGAGTGCGGCGTTCGACGCTCCGTAGTCAACCGAGGCTCGCCGTGTTGACAGGTTGACAAACACGATGCGTTGCACCGCACGCGCATTGAGCGCAGTGACTACTTGGTCAATGTCTTGGGCGAATGTCGCAGGGTCGTCGTTGTAGCCAAGTTGCAAGACCGCCACTGTCGGCATCTGCTCAGAGGTGAGGCTGTTGATTACTGCTGGGGCATCGGGAAGTCCGACGGTCGGCTGTACGCACGACGGACCAACGAGGCAACGATTGGGCACCGCCTGAAAGTCGACGTTCGGATACGCAGGTGCAACGATCGCGGCAAACTCTGCGTTGATGCTGGCTCCGACCGAGTCACCAATCAACAAAATGCGACCCACTGGTGCGGCTTCGAACTCCGCCGGATACACGGCCTGCACGCCGTACCACGGCGCGGGAAGACCGAAGGCGGTGCGAAACGACCAGCCCGACATCTTCACTGATGACAACGTGCCGTTGAGGGTGACCTGGGTGGTGTAACCGTTCCAATCGCCGCCAAGACCGTCGTGTTCGGTGACGATCGAGGTGAGCGTGCCAATCTGCGGATACTTCGCCTGTAGCGCCGCTGCACTGATGCTGCGTGTCCACACCGTGAGCGCGGAGTTCGCAGCGAGATCGCCTGGGTCTGCTTGTGGGGTGAAGATACCGCCGGCAGTGCGACCACCGTTACTCGAAGAAAACTCGGTGCGCACGACTGCGCCGTTGCGGCCACGAATCACGACACCAGCAGTTTCGGCGATTGCGAGATCTGTACGCGGATCCTCGAGACTGTAGGGCTGTTCAGAGACGCCCTCACGCAAGGCGGCGCCGCCGTAGACCTGACAATCCATCGTGTCGCACGTGTGCGCGAGGCCGGCGTAGCGGTTTTCGGTCGATGCGTAACTGCGGGCGGCAACGGCTTGGGCGCGCAGTGCGTTCATGCCGGCACCACCGTTCGAGTCACCCCACGACGCGGGAGACTCGCGTGGCACCACGCCACGCAGATACGACTCCATCGTTGTGACGTTGATCGTTCGATTCTGATTGCGTGAATTGTTGACAGCGCGAATAATGCCGCGGTAGTAGCGCACACGATGCGCGCGGTCTGACTTCGGTTCGCACAAGCCGATGGTTTGAGTTGGGGCGGCAGCAGGGTCTTGACCCACTTGCGTGGTGAACGAGGCAGCATCGGCGACGTCGCCGATCAATTCAAAACCGACTGTGGCTGGGTCTTGACTTGGCAGCGTGCACCGCCGCGTGGTCGAACCCCAGACGCGGTATACCTTTTCGCTCACTTCACGGGCAACGAGCGAAGTCCAGGTACGACCCGGAATCGGATCTTCGACGAATACCGCGTTCTGTACGTCGGCGACAACCCCGGTTTGGCGGTCATCCATGGCGCTCAGCCACACGCGGATGGTGTCGTTGGGATTGTCGATTGGCGCCACCACATTGCCCGTCGCCCCGCCGTAATAGAAGTCGAGGATCTGCTGCCACGACCAGCCATACGTTGTGGCCCAACCGAACGAGCCGTATTGGCTGAGCCCACGACCATGACCAAAGCCGCGGCCGTAGACGAGGTAACTGGCGGGCAGTTGGCCCTCAGACGCCTGCGCGGTGGCGGCGAACGGCGACGAGGTGAGAGTCGTCAGGGCGACGACGAACACGCCGAGAAGGCGTCGTACTAGGGGGGAACGCATGGTGAAGTCGAAGTCTCCTTCGCCCGCTTGCCCTGCAGTCTACGGAGTATCGCGCGGCGCCGTGTCGCGCTATGCCGACTCGCGCGGCAACGTGTCGCGCTGCTGCATCACCACGCCCGCCAACACGAGCGCAATGCCGAGCAGATCGGTGCGCGATGGTGTCTGGTCGAGAAAGAGGAATCCGAAGACCGTAGCGGTCACTGGCAACAAGGCGAGCAGCACTGAGAAACGTCGCACGGGTATTCGTCGCAACGTGAACTGGTCGATGCCGTAAGCGACGGCGTTGGAAAAAAATCCGACGATGAAGCACAGCGCGATGAGCGACGGCGTAGTCCACGCGGGGCCGCTCTGCCACACGCCAAAGGGTGCGAGCGCCACTGCGCCGATTGCCAGACCGACACCGAGACCCGCGACGCCGCGGTTGTACTGCGCGACGCGCGCACCGACCACGATGTAAGCGGCCCAGCATGCCGCAGCAAGAAAGATGAAGAGCAGACCGAGTGGCTCGTTGTCGATCTCGATGCCCGAAAGCACGACCACGCCGAGAGCGGCGAGGGCGAGAGCACCGGCGTTGCGTTTGGTGCGTGTGGTCAGTGCGGCAACGGTGATTGGGCCGATGAACTCGATCGCCACACCCTTGCCGAGGTCGAGGCGATCGATCGCGAGATAGAAGGTGTAGTTCATGAAGGCCGTCGAGACGCCAAAGAGTGCTGCGCCACGAAGCTGTTCGCGTGTGAATCTGCCGTTGCGTCGCAGTTCGCCGGCCGAGAATGCGAGCAACCAGAGCGAAGCACCAATCACGCGAAACCAAGCCGACGGACCAGGCGCGAGTTGCTCAAAGAGTCGTACTGCGATGACCGCGCCGATGTACTGACTGATGCCCGACAAGACGAAGAGCGCCTCTGGTGGCGCGACGTCGAGCGGCGAGCGCTTGGCGGGAACCTCGTTCAGTCGAACAAATCCGGGTCGGTGCGACAGATCTCTTGCCACAGAGGCTGGAAGTTCAACCAGCCCGCTACGGGGTGCGCGGTCAGTTCACGCGTGTAGGTAGCCATCTCGTGCGGAATCAGTTTCGGCGTGCCAACACTCTCGGCCATGATTTGGGCCATGCACGTGCGCTCCATTGACAAGAACCAATATGCGGCAGCATCAACCGTGGCTCCCACCGTGAAGAGACCATGATTCTGGTGGATCGCCGCCTTGCCGGTCGGAAACTTTTCGGCAATCTCTCGACCTGCCGCAGGCTCCATCACCACAGCGCCGCCTTGCTCAACGATCACGGTGTGGTCTTCGTAGAAGTAGCAACTGTCTTGCGTGATGGGGTCGAGCTTGCGGCCGAGCGACGCCCACGCTTTGCCGTACACGGTGTGTGCGTGTGCTGCTGAGATCACATCTGGTCGTGCCTGGTGGATTGCAGCGTGAATGCAGAATGCCGCACGGTTCACCGGGTGGTTGCCGTAGACGACGTCACCGTCGTGATTGACGAGAATCAGGTCTGAAACGCGCATCAGGCGGAAACTGCGCGCAAAAGGGTTCACCCAAAAATGGTCGGGATACTCGGGGTCGCGCACCGTGATGTGACCCGCCACGCCTTCACCGAAACCGAGTCGCCCGAAGATGCGCAGCGCGCCGGCGAGTTTCTGTTTGCGTTCGGTGCGCTCCTCTTCGATGCTGCGGGTCGGCTGCGGCCCGATATCGACGAGGTCTTTTGGTGTTAGTGGAATGCCGTCGATCGACTTCGTGGCGGCGTCATGTTCAGCGATGGCCATGTGCTCAAGGCTACGCAACTGACCGCGGGTGGTGTGGCTCGTAGTCTGAAGAACGCATGACCGACAAGCGCACCGACTCGGGTATCGAGGTGCAGCCGTTGTACGACCAAGGTTCGTTGGCGGGCTTTGATCCGACGAGCCAATTGGGTGCCCCGGGGGCCGCCCCGTACACGCGCGGTATCTATCCGACGATGCATCGCGATCGCCTCTGGACGATGCGTCAATACGCCGGTTTCGGCACCGCTGCCGACACCAACGCACGGTTCAAGTTCTTGCTCGAGGCCGGCCAGACAGGTCTTTCGTGTGCATTTGACCTGCCGACGCAGATGGGTTACGACAGCGACCATCCGCGTGCGGCAGGTGAAGTGGGCAAGGTGGGCGTTGCCATTGACTCAATCGAAGACATGCGCACGCTGCTGGCCGACCTGCCGCTCGACAAGGTGACGACGTCGATGACCATCAACTCGACGGCGGCAATTCTGCTGTTGCTCTATGAGTTGGTGGCCGAAGAACGCGGTGTACCGGCGGGTGCGATCAGTGGCACGATTCAGAACGACTTGTTGAAGGAATACATCGCGCGTGGCACCTACGTGTATCCGCCGCGGCCGTCGATGCGTATCATCACCGACATCTTCGCCTACTGCACCAAGCATGTGCCGAAGTGGAACACGATTTCGATTTCTGGATATCACATTCGCGAGGCTGGAAGCACGGCGGTGCAAGAACTGGCGTTCACCCTGGCGAACGCCATCGCGTACGTGCAAGCGGCGGTTGACGCCGGACTCGATGTCGATGACTTTGCACCGCGTCTTTCGTTCTTCTGGAACGGCCACAACAATTTCTTCGAAGAAGTTGCCAAGTTTCGTGCGAGTCGTCGTATGTGGCATCGCATTATGACGCAGCGATTCGGCGCGAAGAACCCGGCGAGCCACCTGATGCGCTTCCATACGCAAACTGGTGGCGCGACGCTGACTGCGCAGCAACCGCTCAACAACGTGGTGCGTGTCGCGGTGCAAAGCATGGCGGCGGTGATGGGTGGCACGCAGAGCTTGCACACCAATGGTTACGACGAGGCGCTTGGTTTACCGACCGAAGAAGCCGCGCGCATCGCGCTGCGCACGCAACAGATCATCGGATATGAGAGCGGTGTCACCGACACGCCTGACCCGCTGGCCGGTTCGTATTACGTCGAGTCGCTGACCAACGAAGTCGAACGTCTGGCGTGGGAATACATCGAGCGCATCGACGCGATGGGTGGGGCGGTGCAGGCGATTGAAGCTGGCTTCCAGATGGACGAGATTGGTGAGGCTGCCTACGCCTACACCAAGTCGATCGATGACGACGAGCGCGTGCTGGTGGGTGTCAACAAGTTCGCCGTCGACGAGCGCACCGAAACCCCGGTGTTGAAGATCGATCCAGAACGCGAGCGCAGCCAGGTGCAGCGGTTGACGAAGTTCAAGGCGGCGCGCGATGCATCGCAGGTCGCGGCCGCACTTGACGACGTGCGGACTGCGGCGCGCGGCAGCGACAATCTGCTCTATCCGATGAAGGTGGCACTCAAGGCCAACGCCACGCTGGGCGAAGTGAGCGATGCGCTACGCGACGTGTTTGGTGTGTACCGCCCCGGCTGACCGAGCTTGGTTGCGCGCCGCTAGGTGCGCTGCGTGATGCGTGGTGCGGGTCGCTCGAAGCCCTTCGGCACATCAGTAGGCCAGCCGAGGTAGATCATCGCGACGATCGTCGTGTTGTCGGCGAAGCCACAGAACCGTGCCACGGCGTCGTTGGCGCCGGTCGGGCACGACGACCAAAAACTTGCTAGCCCAAGTGCAGTTGCACCGAGCAAGACGTTCTGCACGCCGGCCGAGACTGCGTCGCGGTTTTCGGCGGTGCGCAGGTCGGTGTCGCCCGCCTCACTGCCCACCACG
>RGSV01000040.1 GCA_010025655.1 Acidimicrobiia bacterium | reverse complement strand
ACTTGCTACACCCGTTGTTACACGTAATGCTGAGTTATCGCCGGTCGTTGTATTCTTAGTCCAGCCTGTCGGTGCTGAAGTCTGAGCGAATAACATAACTGTACCCGCAGCAAAACCACCGAGACCAAACGCCAGAAGCGGCGCGAGACCATTAGCGCCGACTACCACTGCCAAGCCGAGCGAAACGAGCCCAACGATGGCCGGCACCAAGAGCTTTTCGCCGAGCGAGTCGCGACCACTACGCCGCCATGGCAGCACGGGCGCCACTGCCATTATGAACAACATCGTGATGCCGATCGGCACCGTGAGTTGGTCGAAGAACGGCTCACCCACCACGATCTGGCGCTGTTGCAACGCTTCGACCACCAGCGGAAACACCGTGCCGAGCAACACGACGAAGGCAAACACGGCAAAGAGGATGTTGTTCAGCAGAAACGCGCCCTCACGTGAGTAGATCGATTCGACCGTGCCCGCCGACCGCAACTGGTCGCCGCGCATGAAGACGAGCACAAGCGACGCGGCAACAATGACGCCGAAGGCGACGAGCAACCATGGGCCGATGTCACTCTCAGAAGAATGTCCATGCGATCACTGTCCAAGGACGAGACCAACGCGCCCAAGCGGCATCTAATCTGCCAGAGAGCAAAGAGGCAATGGCAAAAGCAAAAGCCACTGAAAAACCAACATACCCCATGTACAACATCGGCGGATGAAACATCACGAGCAGATGGTTCTGCAGCAGTGGATTCGGGCCAGGACCATCGGTGACGCCCGGCGCGCCGACCACGAACGGGTTCGCTGGGCCGAACGACAGCAAGAAGAAATACGCCAACACGGCGAGCAGCACGGCGAGCGCGTATCCGACGAGTGGCTCACTGATACGTCTCCGCATCCACCACGTGGCTGCAGCGAGGTATCCCGCCAAAACCAGTACCCACATGAGAATCGAACCTTCAAGAGCGCTCCACACCGCCGCAAAGTTGTAGAGCGCCGGCGTGCTGCGAGAACCGACTTTCTGCACATAGTCGAGCGAAAAGTCACGGGTGATCATCGCCCACTCCATTACGGCGAACGCGCCAACCGCAGAAGCAGTCGCGATGATCACGAACCGAGGCACGAGTCGCAGCGTTCGATGGTCTGAGCGTTTGGCGCCCACGGCTGCGGCAAACGCGCCGAAAAACGACGCGACGAAACCGACTAGCAAGACTCCCCTGCCCAAGTGGGCGATGGTGCTCGCTATGAGCATGCCGACGTCTCGGCTTCGGTGATTCGCTCTTTGTTCTCCGCTTCGTACTCGTTCGAGTGCTTCACTTCGATGCGCGTCGCGAGCAAGACGCCATCAACGACGCGACCGTGGGCCACGACCGGAATGCACTCTTGGAAGATTCCGCCAGGTTCTCCGTCGTACTCAACGGGCAGCGATACGCCGTTGAACGACATCACGAATGCCGTCGTCGTCATTCGTTGCTCGAGGCTGCCTTCATCGACGGTGCCCTGCACGCGCACCCGGCGGGTGTCATCACAACCCTCGCGCACGCCGATTTCATCGACATTGCAGTAGTAGTCAATCGATGAGGTGAGAAAGATGGCGATGATGCCGATGCCGACCACGACGGCGAGACCAGCAATGACCGCCGGCAACATCCGCCGCCGCGATGGAGCTGGTTGCTCTGGGCGTGGTGTGAGATCCATCTCGCCTACAGCCAGGGTTTCTGGTCGTCTGGCACTCGGGCAGCGAGCGACTTGGCGCGGCGCAACGTTGCCAAGGCAAGCAAGGCAAGTGAACCGAGCGACACCGACCAGCTCAGCAAGATGAAGCCGAGATCCTTCATCGCAGCACCGCTTCGGTTGCACGAGCGGCCAGCGCCGAGTCAAGACCGACTGTGCCTTGGAGGTCGACCAACGTCTGTAGTCGTTGACGGTGAATCACGAGCCACACGAATGCCAGCGTGAAGGCAACGACACCGGAAAACAGCGTGAAGAGCATCAGACCATCGAGCCGCACGTCGCCATCGGGGTTTAGCACGCTTGCTTCTTGATGCAGCGATCGCCACAGCACGACTGAGAAGTGCACGAGTGGAATCTCAAGCACGGCCAACAAGGCCAGCACCGCACTGCGCTTGGCGCGACGCTCGGGTGATGCGTCGATGCGGCGCACGGCGAGGTATCCGACATAGGTGATGAAGAGAAACAGCGTGGTCGTAAGTCGCGGATCCCACTGCCAAAACGTTCCCCACGTCAGACGACCCCACAGACTGCCCGTCACGAGTGCCAATCCCATGAACAA
Organism: Acidimicrobiia bacterium; assembly: GCA_010025655.1. GTDB lineage: Bacteria > Actinomycetota > Acidimicrobiia > Acidimicrobiales > Ilumatobacteraceae > F1-60-MAGs027. The sequence continues at coordinate 6,232 of RGSV01000040.1, read as the reverse complement.
CACGCCGACTTCGGCCGATGCTCCAGCGACTCGATCAAAGCCGAGGGTGCGATGACGACGTACGAGTGAGAAACCCGAGGCGATGGCCGTCGTGACAAATGCAAGATACGCAACCCACGCCGCCGGCACATGGGCGTACATGATTCGCACCGAGTCGCCTTGCACCACGTCAGGTGCGGTGAAGAAGAACGCACTCACCACGACCCATGTCATCACGGCAAGTGCGAGCACACCAATGATGCGCGTCGCCGGAGTACTAGTGCCGCGCAGGTTCAAGGTACTTGCGCCGCGTGCGGGCATCGACTCAGACATCGCGCATCACCTCAGGCGTCGGGCTCGGTGAGCGTGGCGAACGATGCGGCACCGGCGGCGGCGAACACCACGCCAAAGACGGCCAGCAGTGATGTCCATGCCCAGCCCGTCGCTAGGTCGATGGTCTGGCTGCCAAACGCCGATTCGGTGGCCCGCGACGCCCCGATCAACAGTGGCGCCAGCACCGGCATGGCTAGCAGTGGCAGCAGCGAATCGCGCCCGGTGAGTTGAGCAACCACAGCGCCATAGAGAGTACCGACGCTGGCGAGACCAATGACTGCGGTGACGACCGTAGTGACCAACAGCACGAGACCTGCTGCATCAATCCGCACGCCGTAAAGCACAACCGCACCACCTAGCAACACCACCACGAGCACCAACAGTTGTGCGGCAACAGCGAGCACCTTTCCGAAGAACACACGCGAGGGCTCGACCACCGAGGTGAGCAGCATGTCGAGCGCGCCATCGGCCGTCTCGATGTCGAAACATCGCTGCACCACGAGGAGCGTGGCGAACATCGCCGCGAGCCACACCAAGCCCGCCGCGGCACGGGTGAGCAGTGCTTCAGAGTCAAGAGCGACCGCAAACAACACCAACACGAGCAGGGCGAAGGGCAGCACTCGCACGAGCAACAGCCGAGCGCGCCACTCAATCAACACGTCTTTACGCGCAACGGCGAACACGTTACGCATGGTCGTGCACCACTCGTCCGGCATCCAACGTGATCGTGCGCGGCATTCGCTGCGAATCGGTGTATCGCTCATGCGTGGTGTACACGACAGTTACACCCGAGGCAGTCGCTTCTCGAAATACTCGGTCCAATTGCTGCCGAGAGTCAACGTCGAGGGCGGCGTGAGGTTCATCAAGTAGCCACAGTCGTGCACGACGTATCGCAAGCGAAGCCAGCGCAGTTCGCCGACGCTGGCCCGCCGACAACGCTGATGCTCGCGTGTCGGCTAACCGCCCAACGAGCCCGAACCCATCCAACACCACTTCGACCTCGTCATGCGTTGCGCCAACGAGTGTGGCAACGAACGCGATGTTTTCCCGCGCAGTCAGTTCGCCGTACAAACCGTTGCGATGGCCGACAAAGCCGACACTGCGTCGCACCGTCGCACGATTGCCAGCAAGATCGACACCCAATACCGAGGCGGCGCCGCGCGCGAGCGGGGCGAGGCCGGCGCACAAACGCAAGAGCGTGGTCTTCCCGGCACCGTTGGCGCCGCGCAGGGCCACCAACTCACCAGCACCCACGTCGAGCGTTGCACCGGCCAGAGCGGGGAATCCTGCCGGAGCCACCACTGCGTCTCGCAGGTGAATCACTGAGCCACTCGACCCCACAGGCATGTTCACGCAGAAATCAGCCTAAGAGCGAACTTCATCACAGGACATGGTTGGTTGCGACGACCGCTCGTAGATTTACGACACGCCATGAGTGATACCGAAGCCACGTTGACACCGATAGATCCGGTCGTGGCTCGGCGCGAAACCATTGCACGCTGGAACACGGTCGCTTCACGCACGGGTTACGGGCTGTATGCGGTTTCTGTCATTACGTTCTTCATCGGGCTGTGGTGGGGCCTGACACAAGCGATGCATCTGATAAGTGGAGTTGCACTCGTCGTCGGTTCGATCATCTTGGCCCCGAGCATCGTGATCACCTACGGTGTGCGCGCCGCCCGACGCGAAGACGAAGCAGCGAAAAAGAGCACCGCAGGCAACACATGAACAGCCGTCTGCCCGCCGCCCAGCGACGCACGCAGATTCTCGAGGTGGCACTACGCACCTTCGCTGCGCGTGGGTTTCACGAGGCTTCGATGAACGACATCGCCCTCGCCGCCGGCGTCACCAAGCCGGTGCTCTACCAGCATTTCGCATCGAAGCGCGAGCTGTATCTGTCGCTCATCGATGAAGTTGCCGCGTCAATGCTCACCGCGGTGAGCAAAGCCACCGCCGATGCCGCGGATGGTCGTGCCCAAACCGAGGCGGGTGTCATCGCCTATTTCGAGTGGGTCGACGGCAATCGCGAGGCGTTCGTCGTGCTCTTTGGTAGTGGTGCCCGCAACGACGAAGAGTTCGCGACCGCGGTGCGCAACGTAGAGCGCAAGGTGGCCGAAGCAATCGCCCCGCTCATCGACGCCGGCATTGACGCCGAACACCAGCGACTGCTCGCCTATGCGCTTGTCGGCATGTCAGAGAGTGTCAGCCGACAACTCGTGTTGAGCGGAGGCTCTTTCGACCCGCAGCTCGTGGGCGGCCGCTTGGCGGCCTTGGCGTGGGCGGGTTTGCGTAACGTCGGGCCGTAGCCACGTTCGCGGCATCGCAGCCATACTCGTCACGCCTTGGTCAGACTTGTTGCACTTCGCCGCGATCCGCATCACGCAGATGCGTCGCGCAACACCAACCCGCGATAGCCACGCACGAAACCTTGACTCACCAACTCGGTGACGATGCCCACCGTTGCGGGCGCTGAGTCGTCGTGAGCCTCACCATTGATCTTGCGAATCTCGACCGAGCGCACGCGACCGTCTTTCACGAGCGTTCGCAACGCATCGGCTACGGCCGCCCAGCCGGGCTTATCGGTGCGCTGCTCGAAGGTCACGAGGTGATGACTGCGCACATCGAACCAGGCGAGCGCATCACCGTCACACAACACCACCATCGCCCCGGCACTGCGTATCGCACGACCATTAGTCGCTGGCCAGTCGATACTTGCTCCATAGGGTTGCGCTGGATCCGTTGCCGCCAACACGACAGGTGTGCCGACGTAATCAGGGTCGGTCACTTCTTTGCAGGCGCGTAGGCGATCGACTGCTCCGGGCACGGCGAACTGCGCACCACCGAGACCGTCGACAAAATACCCGCGGCGCACGGTGCCGCGTTCCTCGAGCGCCTTCAACACGCCATAGACACCGGCAAACCCGCCGCGCACACCCTCGGCGAGCACGGCCTCGCGTGTCAGCACACCGTGGCGCTCGAGCATCTGTAGGGCCAACGCGTGCACCGACTGAGTGGTCGCGACCGTGCCATCGACGAACTGACTCACGAGACTCCAGCGGCCTTGTGCTGCGGGCGGACCCGAACGCGCCACACCGTGCGTGCGCGAGTGACGCGGGCGAACGAGACGGGCGGCTGCGCGTCGCGATGGTGAGGCTGCAGGCAGAGCCCGTGCGCTCTTGCCGGTGCGTGCGCCGAGCAACATTGCACGCAACGGAGCGAGTGAGTCGTTGGTGACCTCACCCGACCAGACGAGATCCCACAGTGCGGCGAGCAGCTCGGCATCGGTTGCCCCGCGCACCGCGGCTCGCAGTTGACCCCAGAAACTTGCGCCGCGTTCGGCGAGTGCTGCGCGAATCTGGTCGTGCACCTGACCTTCGACTTTTTCGTTCTGCTCAAAGGCGGGTAGCAAGGTGGCGAGTTGATCGGCAAAAAACAGCCGCACACGCCCATCGTTGCCACCGAGCGAACCGGCACCAATCCACACGACTTCACCGCTAGTGCACAAGTCATCGAGCAGCACCGGGCGATAGCCGCGCACGCGCATCGGCAAGACATCGGTCTCGAGGGTTGATGCCACGAGCGAGGCACCCGACAACGTGGTGAGCACCTCGACGAGTGCTTCACTGCCAGAACTCGGTGCGGTGACCCCGTGCCACTCAGCGAGAAATCGCGCGAAGGTCAACTGGTCGACGGGTTCTACCTCTTTGCGGAGACGTGCCAGCGAACGACGACGAATGAGGCGCAACACTTCGGTATCACACCACTCTCGTTCGGCACCGAGCGGACGAAATTCGCCGCGCACCACCCGATTGGCGGCCTCAAGTGTGGCGAGGGCGACAGCAGCGCGCTCGAGGCTGAGCCCAAGTCGGGCGGCAACGTCACGCGTCACGAATGGCGAACGAGTGCGAGCGAAACGCGCCACCAACTCGACGAGTGGCGTATCGACGGGATCAGTGAACGCTTGCGGCAAGCCCAACGGCAGGGCACAACCGAGTGCGTCTCGATAGCGCGCGGCATCTTCAGCGGCGGCAAAGCGCTGTTCGCCGGCCACCACGATCTGAATTGCGCGCCGCTGAGCCATGAGTTCGCCGAGAGCCGCAGCCGCATCAACCTCGCTGCGCAGCGACACTTCATCGCTGGTGAGATCGCCGACCCGGCGCAGCAGATCGTGCACCTCGTCGGTGTTGCGCGCACGGCGACCCTCGACGACGCACTGCAGTTCGAGTTCTACTTCCGCGAGCACTTCGGCATCAAGCAGTTCACGCAACTCTTCAGAGCCGAGCAAGTCATCGAGCAGATCACGGTCAAGCGCAAGTGCGGCGGCGCGACGCTCGGCGAGTGGCGCATCGCCTTCGTACATGTAGGCCGCAATCCAGTTGAAGAGCAGACTCTGGGCGAACGGCGACGCCTTTGGGGTGTCGACGCTGACCATTCGAATTGCCCGCGAACGCAATTGGGTGAGAATGTCACGCAGCGCCGGAACATCGAACACGTCTTGCAGGCACTCGCGACTGGTCTCGAGCAAGATCGGAAACGTCGGATACTTCGCCGCGACTGCCAACAAGTCGGCGGCCTTCTGGCGCTGTTGCCACAGCGGGGTTCGCTGGTCGGGGCGACGACGCGGCAGCAAGAGTGCTCGCGCCGCACACTCGCGAAACCGCGCAGCAAAGAGTGATGTTTGCGGCACGGCGTTGACCAACACCTCGGTGAGTTCATCGGGGTCAATCATCAGTTCATCGATTGGCAGACGGTCGATGGCTTCGGGCAGACGCAAGACGATGCCGTCGTCACCCCACATCGTTTCGACTGGGATGCCGAGCCGGTCGAGCAGGCGGCGCTCGAGCGCGATCGCCCACGGTGCATGCACCGGCGTGCCGAACGGCGAGTGAATGCAGATGCGCCAGTCGCCAATCTCGTCACGGAAGCGTTCAATCACCACCGTGCGATCATCGGGTAACGAGCCGGTCGATTCCACCTGCTCGTTGACATAGGCGAGCAAGTTCTTGGCAGCGAGCGCGTCGAGACAGTGGCGTTCGACGAGCATCGTTTCGGCTGCGTCACTGGAGGTGCTGCTGGTCTCGCGCAGTTCGCGCAGAAACGCCCCGACTGCTCGCCCGAGTTCGAGCGGTCGGCCAAGTCGATCGCCGTGCCAAAACGGCATCTTGCCCGGTTCGCCAGGCGCGGGGTTGACAATGACTCGGTCGAACGACACGTCTTCAATACGCCATGTCGAGGCACCAAGAATGAACGTCTCCCCTGGTCGCGTCTCGTACACCATCTCTTCGTCGAGTTCACCTACGCGCGTGCCATCGGGCAAGAAGACTCCGAAGAGTCCGCGGTCAGGAATCGTGCCGCCATTGGTGACCGCCAACCGTTGTGCTCCGTCGCGGGCGCGCAAGGTGCCAGCGATGCGATCCCACACGATGCGCGGGCGCAAGTCACGGAACTCTTCACTCGGATACCGCCCCGCCAGCAGGTCGAGCACGTTGTGCAACACCTCGTCTGACATCTCGGCAAAGTTTGCGCACCGCCGCACCATTGCCGCCAGCGACTCGACCTTCAGGTCGGGGTGCATCGCCACGTGAGCCACCACATGCTGTGCGAGCACATCGAGTGGGTTCCGCAGATAGCGCGTCGACTCAATGTCGGCATCGAGCATGCGCCGTGCCACAACCGCGACTTCGAGCAGATCGTGTCGATGTTTGGGGAAGACTTTGCCCGTGCTCGGTTCGCCGACGGCGTGACCCGCGCGCCCGATGCGTTGCATGCCACGGCTCACCGCCCCAGGCGATTCGACCTGCACGACGAGATCGACTGCCCCCATGTCGATGCCCAGCTCGAGACTGCTCGTGGCGACGATGGCACGCAGATCGCCGCGCTTCAGTCGATCTTCGATGATGATGCGCTGTTCACGAGCGAG
>RGSV01000039.1 GCA_010025655.1 Acidimicrobiia bacterium | reverse complement strand
GTGCACACGTACCAGTTGATGGCGGCAGTTACGCCGGCCTCTTGTAGCGCTACTTCGACGCTTCTTCTAACGCGCGTCGCACGAGCACTCGTGCCAAGTGTTGGCGATACTCTGCGCTTGCATTGAGGTCGCTCTGTGGCTCGGCTTCTTCAGCCGCCAGCGCGGCGGCGTCAGCAATCGAAGCACCACTCGACAAGGCCTTGCTCACCGACGAGGCGAGCACCGGCGTAGAACCCATGTTGACGAGCGCCACACCGCTCGTGCCGTTGTTGCGCCATGCGGCAACACCGACGATCGCCCAGTCTTGCGCGCGACGATTGAACTTCTGAAAGCTCCAGCCGCCCTTCATCTTGGGCACCTTGATTTCCACCAGCATCTCGTCGGCGGCGAGCGCGCTTTCTAAGAAGCCCTTGAAAAAGTCCTTAGCTGCGATCTCGCGCTTGCCCTTCGGGCCTTGCACCACGTAGGTGGCTCCAAGCGCGAGTGTGGTTGCGGGCAGGTCGCTCGCGGGGTCGGCGTGCGCGATCGAACCGCCGATGGTGCCTCGGTGTCGCACTTGCGAGTCGCCCACGTGGCTCGCAGCGTGCGCCAAGAGCGGCACATGTTGCTTGAGCACCGATGACTTCTCGACATCCATATGGCGGGTGAGTGCGCCGATGGCGACGTGGTCGCCGGCATCCTTCACGTACGAGAGGTCTTTCACGCGACCAATGTCAACGAGCACGGTCGGCTGCGCAAGACGCAGCTTCATGAGCGGGATGAGGCTGTGGCCGCCCGCCAAGAACTTGGCGTCGTCACCGTGTTGGCCGATGAGCGAGATCGCTTCTTCGGCCGAACCAGCGCGCTTGTATTCGAATGGTGCGGGAATCATTGCTTGCCTCCTCGGGCTTTGTTGATTGCGTTCCAGACGTTGTTCGGCGATGCCGGCATGTCGAGTTGGGTGATGCCCAAGCCTGACAGCGCGTCGATGACCGCGTTCATCACGGTCGGTGCCGCACCGATAGTGCCAGCTTCGCCGATGCCTTTCACGCCCAGTTGGTTGGTCGTTGAGGGTGTCACCGTGAAGTCGGTGGTGATCGGTGGCACGTCGCAAGCAGCGGGCACGAGGTATTCGGCCAGGTTGCTCGTCTTCAAGTTGCCATCGCTGTCGTAAACGGCTTCTTCATACAGCGCCTGCGCCAGACCTTGCACCACACCGCCGTGCACTTGGCCTTCGACGATGAGCGGGTTGATCTGATTGCCGCAGTCGTCGACCGCCACATACTTCAGCACGTCGACCTTGCCCGTCTCGGTGTCGACTTCGACCACGCACATATGCGTGCCGAACGGCCATGAGAAGTTCTTCGGGTCGTGCGTGTACTGCGCTTCGAGGTTCGGCTCGACGCCGTCGGGCAGGTTGTGTGCGGTGAACGCTGCGAAGGCGATCGCCGCGAGCGGCACCGCCTTGTCGGGCGAGCCCTTCACGCTGAACACGCCCTTCGTGAACTCAAGGTCTTCGGCTGCGCACTCGAGTTGGTGGGCGGCAATCGAACGCGCCTTGTCGATCACCTTGTCGCACGCACCGGCGATCGCGACTCCACCAACCGCCAGTGACCGCGAGCCGTAGGTGTCGAGGCCGAGCGGTGCCACTGCGGTGTCGCTGTGCAACACGTCGACATCTTCCGGCGCGACACCAAGTTTCTCGGCGGCGATCATCGCCCACGAGGTCTCGTGGCCTTGGCCGTGCGGCGATGTGCCCGTCACTACTTGCACCTTTGACGTCGGAAGTACGCGAACTGTCGCTGACTCCCATCCACCGGCGCCGTAGTTCAGCGAGGCGAGTACTCGCGACGGTGCGAGACCGCACATCTCGAAATACGACGTCATGCCGATGCCGATGCGCTTAGTTGCACCTGCCACGTTCTGTTTGGCTTGTTGCTTGCGCACGCCGTCGTAGTCGGCGATCTTTGCCGCCTTCTGTGCTGCCGTGAGGTGGTCACCCGAGTCATAGTTCAATCCGTGGAAAGCGGTGTAGCCAACCTGCACGCCGTTGGCGTCGAAGAACTGCTCTTTCTTGATGTAGTTGCGCTTGCGCAACTCGAATGGGTCGATCTTCATCTTGCGCGCCAAAGCATCCATCGCCACTTCGATGGCGTAGGTCGCCTCGGGGCGACCCGCACCGCGGTAGGCGTCGGTCGGCGTCATGTTGGTGAACACCGACGTGCAGGCGAAGTCGTAAGCCTGCGGCAGGTCATAGACACCCGCATAAAGGAACGCACCAAGAATCGGCACGCCAGGGGTGACCAACTGCAGGTAGGCACCCATGTCGCCGATGAGACGCACGCGAATTGCCGTGAGTTTGCCGTTCGCGTCGGCCGCCAACTCGATGTGCTGAATCTGACCGCGACCGTGGATGGTTGCCTGCGTGTTCTCGGTGCGCTCTTCCACCCAGCGCACGGGTGCACCGTGCTTGCGGGCGAGCGCGACGCACAAGAGTTCTTCGGCATACACGTTGAGTTTCGAGCCGAAGCCGCCGCCCACCGCCGGCGCGACGACGCGCACCTGATGTTCAGGGATTCCGAGGGTGATCGCTGTCATCACCTTCAAGATGTGCGGCACCTGTGTGGCGGAATACAGGGTGATGTCGCCACCGAACGGCTGCGGCACGGCGGCTACTGCGCGCGGCTCCATTGCCATCGGTAACAAACGCTGTTGCACGTAGCGCTCGCTCACCGTGAATGCGGCGTTCTTGAACGCTTCGTCAATCGCACCTTCTTTGGCCTCGACCTTGAGCGGCCAGGTGTACGACTTGTTCGTGCCGAGTGATTCGTGAATAATCGTCTTGTCACTGAGTGCGTCTTCGAGATCAATCACTGCGCGCAGGGGTTCGTACACGACGTCAATCGCATCGAGTGCATCGCGCGAGGCTGATTCGCTTGTGGCGAGCACTGCAGCGACACCGTCACCCACGTAGCACGCCTTGTCGATAGCCAGCGGAAAGTGCGCCGGATTCTTCATGTCGGTGGTCACTGGCCAAGCGCACGGCATCGGTGCTGCCCACACGGGGTGCAGGTCGCGACCGGTGTACACCGCCACGACGCCCGGCATCGATGCCGCGTCTGACACGTCGATGCTCTTGATGCGCGCGTGCGCATACGGCGAGCGCAGCACCGCCAAGTGCAGCGCACCGGGGATGACAAGGTCGTTGGTGTACTTCGCTTCGCCCGTCAAGAGGGCTGGATCTTCGCGACGCAGTAGTCGCTGGCCGATGACCGTCGTCTCGCGTTCTTGGGTGATGCTCATGGTGTGTGCTCCTATTTCTTCGCCGCAGCGAGCACTGACTTCACGATGTTGTGATAACCGGTGCAGCGGCAGAGGTTGCCCTCTAGACCGACTCGCACGTCGTCTTCCGACGGATTCGGATTCTCGTTCAGCAGACCAATGGCCGCCATCACCATGCCCGGCGTGCAGTAGCCGCACTGCAGACCGTGGTTCTCCATGAACGCTTGCTGCATCGGATGCATCTCGCCGTTCTTGGCGAGACCTTCGATCGTCGTGACCGAACCGCCGTCGGCTTGCGCAGCAAGAATCGTGCAGCTCTTGACCGCTTCGCCGTCGAGGTGCACGGTGCAGGCACCGCAGCTCGACGTGTCGCAACCGATATTTGTGCCCGTCAACTTGGCATGCTCGCGAATGAAGTGGACGAGCAGCGTGCGCGGTTCGACCTCGTGCGATTGTTTCGTGCCGTTGACCGTGATCGTGACGTGCATATGGCCTCCCTCGATGAGGTCAGGCCGCGGCCCGACCGCTGTGCCCAGGTTCACACGAACCCAGTAAGGGGAGTATTGCCCGAGCGAGGGGCGTTTGTCTAATCGCCTCTCGAGCCGTTGCTCGGGCTTAGTCGTTGAGTCGGTGCAGGCTTCGCACGGCGAAGGTGAGAGTCAAACCGGCCATTACCCCGATGGCGACGAGACCGCCCCAGACGGCATTCCATGAGAGGTGGTCGGGGTTGCCGACATCAACCAGACCGACCCGCGCCAGGCGCAAGATGTTGGTCGCTGGGTTTACTCGTGCCACGGTGTGCAGCCACCCTGTCATCACATTGAGCGGAACCTGCGCCGAAGAGAGGAACATCACGAGAAAAATCGAGAGTTGCATGACGGCTGCCCCACGCATGTCTTGAAAACGGAACGCGAGCCCGAGCCCCCAGCCAGCACCGATGGTGGCAAGACCCAGTGCGGCGATATACAAACACAGCACGCCGAGCACGCCACCGGTGAATCGTGCGCCGAGTGCGACGCCGAGAACGATCACGATCGTGGTCATCATCACGATGCGCACCAACGTGCCAGTGAGCGGGCCGAGCACGAGTGAGAGACGTGACGTCGGTGTCATTCGTAGGCGGTCGTAGAAGCCAGTCTCAATGTCGCGAATCGCGGTGAAGCCGAGCCCGACGCCGCCGAACGCCGCGCCCATCATGATGCCAAGCGGCATGTACCAGTTGATCGAGCGATCGGTGGGGAAGCCCGGAATCTTCGTCACGGCAAAGAAGGTGCCGGCGAACACGATCATGTTGAAGATCGGCATGGCGAGCGCAGGAAAGAACGCCGACGGCAGCCGCCGAATGTTGCGAATGCTGCGCTTGGCGAGAATGCCGATGGTGCGTTGCGTGCTCGAGATGAGCGCGTCGGTCGACGGCTGCACGGTGGTGGTCATCGTGCCCGCAATCGTGCCGAAAGTTGACGCAGAGCGAGTGCAGTGGTGAGCACCGCGATGCCAGCTGGGATTGCGAGTGTTTGCAGCATTGCGGTGAGTGACACACCGTCGATGGTGAGCCAGCGCTGACCCTCGACCATGTACGAGATGGGATTCGCGTCAGCAATCCGTCGATAGACACCGCTCATGGTCTCGCGCGGGAAGAACGCACTCGACAGAAACAACAAGATGAAGAGCACAGGAAATGTTCCTTGCACTGCTTCAGCCGAACCAGTTTTCAGCGCGACCACTGACATGAGCGCCCCAACAGCAAACGCCGTGAGAAAACCTGCGACCACAATCGACACGTAGCCGAGAAGTCCCGCTTGTACTACGACGCCGAAGGGCAGTAGAACGAGCAGAAACACCAGCGCTTGCATTGCACCGAACAACGAACTTCCTGCCAGGCGCCCAAAAAGAATCGCCGTCCGTGACGCCGGTGCTGCGAGTAGCCGATCAAAGAAACCATCTTGAATATCGGTGGCGAGTGCCGCTGCACCGGTGACCGAACCAAACAGCACGCCCTGGGTGACCGTGCCCGCAAGCGTGAACTGTAGATACGAGTCGACTTGTGGAAACCCAGGCAGGCTGATGGCGCGGCTGAAGGCCGACGAGCCGAGTGCGGCGAAAAACAGTGGAAAAATCAGCGACGGCCCAACGAGCGCGGGCTGGCGAAAGATGGCCAACGTCGAGCGACGTGACAACGCCACGAGGTGGCGCGCAGTTTCAGCCGGCCTGCGGCGCATTCTCTGCTCCTTCAAGACGATGGCCCGTGGCTTCGGCGAACACGTCATCGAGGCTCGGTTGACTCAATTCGAGGTGTTCAACGACGATCTTGGCCTCGTCAAGTGCACGCACGACTTCGGCAACTCGCTCGGCGCCGCCTTTCAAGCCGACACCGAGTGTGCCCTCGGCGGTGGGGCGCAGTTCGCCGAAGCGAGCGAGCACCGTCTTGGCAGAGTCGGTCTGCGCACGCGACACATTGATGAGCAGCGTCGGGTCACCGACGGTGCGCTTCAAGTCGGCGGGCTTGCCTTCGCGCACGATGCGACCGTGGTCGATGATTGCGATGCGGTCGGCAAGCTGGTCGGCCTCTTCGAGATATTGCGTGGTCAGCATCACCGTGGTGCCCTCACGGTTGAGGCGCCGCACTTCTTCCCACAGCGTGAGTCGGCTCATCGGGTCGAGACCCGTCGTCGGTTCGTCAAGAAACAACACGACGGGTTGGTGAATGAGCGACAGTGCGAGATCGAGTCGGCGACGCATGCCGCCTGAGTAGGTTCCGACGCGGCGGTCGGCTGCAGCGGTGAGACCGACACGCTCGAGCAGGTCGTCGGCACGCTGCTTCATCTTGTTTGCAGGTATCCCGTAGAGCACGGCCTGCAACTCGAGCAATTCAAAGCCGGTCATGAGCGGATCAATGGCCGCATCTTGCAACGCCACACCAATGTTGCGGCGAACATCGTCGGCTTGCTTCACTACATCGAAGCCCGCGACTCGCGCGGTGCCGCTCGTCGGGCGCAACAGTGTGGTGAGCATGCGCACGGCAGTGCTCTTGCCCGCGCCGTTCGGCCCGAGAAAGCCGAAGATCTCGCCTTGATTGACGGTGAGGTTGATTCCGTCGACTGCCTTGACTTCGCCGAAGTGACGAACGAGTTGCTCAGCGACGATTGGTGCGTTGTTCACCCGTTCAGTCTTGCCGATGCATCGCACGCCAGACGCGTTCGGGCGTCGTTGGCATGTCGATGTGACGCACGCCCAGGTGCGCGAGTGCGTCAACCACGGCCGATTGCACGGCGGGTGTCGAGCCAATCGTGCCCGACTCGCCGACACCCTTTGCACCGAGCGGGTTACGCGGCGTGGGTGTGGCCATCGGTACGAGCTCGATGCGTGGAGCTTCAACCGCAGAGATAAAGGCGTACTCGGCGAGGTTGCCCGTCTTTGGGTTGCCATCGTCGTCGTAGACGAACTCTTCGAGCAGAGCTTGCGCTGAACCTTGCGCAATGCCGCCGTGAATCTGGCCCTCCAACAACAACGGATTCAGCACGGTGCCCGCGTCATCGCATGCGAAGTGTCGCAGATGAGTGACCTTGCCAGTGTCGGTGTCGACCTCAACTACCGCGATATGCGCCCCAAACGGAAAGGTCGCCCCGCCCGAAGTGAATCGTTCGGCGACCGCGAGCCCACCGTCGGTCTTGCGGCGGGTGGCGAGTTCGCCCCAGCTCACCGCGCGCGCCGGCGTACCTGCCACATGGAAGGCTCCGCGATCTTTGTCGAGCACCACGTCGGCCTCGGCTGCTTCGAGTGCCGATGCAGCAACTGAGCGGGCGAGCTCAACGAGCTTTTCTGCCGTCTGATGCACGGCGGCGCCACCGAGTTGCAGCGACCGCGAACCGTAGGTGCCAAGACCATCAGGAATGATGTCGGTGTCGCCCCATACGACGTCGATTTTGTCCATCGGAATACCCGTGTGTTCACTCGCAATCATCGACCAGGCCGTGACATGACCTTGACCGTGCGGCGATGTGCCGGTGTACACGATGGCGCGACCATCGGGCAATACCTCGATGCGCGCATCTTCGTGGTTGGTGCCACCGCTCGTGATTTCTACGTACACGCTCACACCGATGCCCAACTGGTTGCGGTCGTTTCGCTTGCGACGCTCGGCCTGCTCGCGACGTAAGTCGCTGTACTTTGCCGCGGCGAGCACCTTGTCGAGAGCACCCTCGAAGTCGCCCACGTCATATTCCTGGCCGATAGCGGTGGTGTGCGGTTCGGTGAACTTCGGAATCAGATTGATACGTCGCACCTCTGCCGCGTCCTTACCAATTTCGGCAGCGAACATGTCCATCGCGCGTTCGATGGCGGCAGTGGCTTCGGGTCGCCCTGCGCCGCGGTAGGCGACAATCGGCGTGGTGTTGGTGACCACCGATTTGGTACGGCATTCAATCTTTGGAATCGCATACACACCGCTGCTCATCGGGCGAGTGCAGGCGGGTGCGAGCACTGCACCAACGTCGACGAATGCACCACAGTCTTGTATCGCTTCAAGTCGGTAGGCGAGCACCTTGCCGTCGCGGGTTCCCCCGATGGTGATGTATTGCAACTGCGCGCGACCGTGCCCAAGGGCGAGCATCGATTCGCTACGCGTCTCACGCCAGCGCAACGGGCGACCGACGGCTTGCGCGAGGCGACCGAGCACCAGCTCTTCTGGGTATGCAGAGATTTTCGCGCCAAAACCGCCACCGACATCTGGTGTGATCACACGCACACTGCTCGCCGGATCGCTCTTGTTGATTTGATCACGCACGCCTTGGGCATGCTGGGTCGAGATCCACTGATACAGCCGGCCGTCGACCCACGCCACCGCTGAGCCACGCACCTCAAGTGGGCATGGTGCGACGCGTTGATTCATGTAGCGACCTTTGACGACTACTTCACAGTCGGCGAAGAACTCATCACCTGTCACGCCGGGCATGCCCCACAACGTCGAGTCGACCATCACGTTGCTGCCTGCGGCAGGGTAGAGATGCGTGCCTGATTCCATCGCCGCCTCAAGGTCGACGAGAGCTTCGATGGGGTCGTAGTCGATGATCACTCGGTCAGCGGCATCTTCGCCTTGGTCGGCGCGCTCGGTGATCACCGCGGCAACAGGTTCGCCCACATAACGAACACGGTCGCTCGCCAACAGCGTGCGCGCACAGCCAGGGTTGTACGACGATGTCTCGGCTGCCAAGTTGAGCGATGCGGCGGTGTGCACTGCGATAACGCCTGGCGCCTGCAATGCTTCGCTCACATCGATGCCTTTGATGTGAGCGTGCGCCAGCGGTGAGCGCACGAAGGTGACGTGAGCCGCACCCGCGAGCAACGCTTCGTCGCGCATGTCGTCGACGTACACCCCACCCGTGGTGAGAAACTTGGGGTCTTCTTTGCGCAGAACGCGATTACCGAGGATGCTTCCAGCCAT
>RGSV01000038.1 GCA_010025655.1 Acidimicrobiia bacterium | reverse complement strand
GCGGTTCGGCGGGGTCGCGTTCCACCTTCATGCGCAGTCGACGCACGTGCACGTCGACGAGTCGGCCGTCACCGAAGTAGTCGTAGTCCCACACGCGTTTCAAGAGCGTCTCGCGGCTGAACACGCCACTCGGGTTCTCGGCGAGCACACACAACAGTCGAAACTCGGTCTTGGTGAGCGGCACCTCTTCGCCGGCAAGCGTGACCCGACCCTCTTCAGGAATGATCACGAGATCGCCGAATACCAAGTTTTGGTGCTGGTGATCTGCAGTTTTGATGCGCCGTAAGAGTGCCCGAATTCGTGCGGAAAGTTCTTTCGGTGCAAACGGCTTGGTGAGATAGTCGTCGGCTCCGGCTTCGAGACCGGCGACCACATCGTGGGTGTCGCTGCGCGCCGTCACCATCACGATCGGCACACTGCTTGCCGAGCGAATCTTGCGACACAATTCAAAACCGTCGATGCCGGGCAGCATGATGTCGATCAGTACCACGTCAGCGGGTGTCGTGTCGAACTTCTCGGCGGCGACTTCGCCGCTGGCAGCCTCATCAACGACCCAACCTTCCTCCTCGAGAGCAAGGCGCACCGACGTGCGAATACGTTCGTCGTCTTCCACCGTGAGAATGCGCGTAGACACCGAGCACCAAGGTAGTGCTAGCCGTGCGGGTGCTTGCGCTGAGCGGCAATCAAGAGTGCCGAGAGCGCATCAAAGACCCCGGAGGCAGCGATCAACGTTTCCTCGGGCCGCAGCGGCCCGCCTGCGAAGTCGCCGGCTCGGGCTCCTGCTTCGCGGGCGATGACTTCGGCGGCCGCGATGTCCCACGCGTGAAGGTTTTCTTCGAAGTAGGCATCGAGACGACCGCACGCGACGAAACAAATGTCAACCGCAGCCGCCCCCATTCGTCGCACATCGCGAATCTGGTGGATGAATTCGGTGACTCGTCGCGACTGCACCGTGCGGTGTGCGGGCGTGTAACTAAAGCCGGTGGCGACGAGTGCTTTGCTCACGTCGGTGGCCGACGAACAATGAATACTGCGACCGTTGAGTGTGGCACCGCCGCCACGTTCGGCGAGAAACATTTCGTCGAGGTCGGGCAGATACACCGCGCCGAGCAGGCCGCCGTCTGCGTCGCGTGCACCGATTGACACGCACCAGGTCGGCAGGCCATACATGAAACTGGTCGTGCCATCAATCGGGTCGACGAGCCACTCGATGCCCGACGTGCCGCGATGGCTGCCACCTTCTTCGCCGACGATGCTGTCGTCGGGTCGTGCAGCGCGCAAACCAGTGACAATCATTGCCTCGGCTTCGCGGTCGAACTTGGTGACCATGTCGGTGTCGGTGAGTTTGGTGCCAACGACCTGCATACCTTGAGCGCGACCAGTGCGTGCATGCTGACCGGCGCTGCGTGCAAGTTTGGCAGCAAGCGCGATGAGCGACGGCATTAGCGAGTCGAGTCGGTGTTGTCTGGGCTGTTGCGTTCACGCCATTCACCAACGGCTCGCAGACCGAGCACCGCCACCACGCTCATGCCGAGCGCGAAGCCGACCGAACCGACCAACATGCCGAGACCAGTCGGCACGACACAATTGCCGGTGCACTGCACGTCAACTAGTGCATAGCCGATGGTGCCACCGGCGAGGCCAGAGACCAACACCGACGAGAACGCCACCACGCGCGCGGCGCGCGAGGGCAAAGCCGACAGCGGACGTTCGTTCATGACCCCAACACCGTATTACTAGCGTTGCGCGCATGGCGGCACTTGCCGACAACGCTGCCGTTCGGCGCATTCTGCACGTCGATATGAACGCGTTCTTCGTGGCCTGCGAACTGTTGCGCCGTCCTGAACTCGTTGGTCGCCCCGTCGTGGTGGGGGGTTCGGCGCAACGTGGCGTCGTGGCGGCCGCATCGTATGAGGCGCGGCAGTTTGGAGTGAAGAGCGCGATGGCGTCGGCACAAGCGCACCGATTGTGTCCGCACGCAGTCTTCCTTGACGGCGATCACGACTATTACGGCGAGATCAGTGGGCGAGTGTTCGAGGTCTTCCACCACTTCACGCCACTCGTTGAGGGTCTGTCACTTGACGAAGCCTTTCTTGATGTCACCGGTGCGCAGCGCATCTTCGGTGTCGCGAGCGAGATTGCCCATCAGGTGCGCGACGCCGTGCGCGATCGCGTGGGTCTGGCGTGCAGCGTCGGAGTTGCGACCTCGAAGTTCATCGCCAAACTCGCCACCGAGTTCGCCAAGCCGCGCGCCAGCCGAGAACGCATCGACCCTGGGCCTGGCGTGTTTGAAGTCGTACCCGGCACCGAGTTGCAGTTCTTGCATCCACTTGATGTCGGAATGTTGTGGGGTGTCGGGCCGGTCACGCTCGAAAAACTGCACCGACTGGCGCTACGCACGGTGGGCGATGTTGCAGCGTGTGACCGACGCGTGCTCACGGCTGCACTGGGGGCTGGGTTAGCCGAGCACCTCTCTGACCTCAGTCACGCCATTGACGATCGGGTCGTCGAGCCCGACCGCGAGACAAAGTCAATCGGCAGTGAAGAGACATTTGCGAATGACGTGTCGTCGCCGATCGAGCTGCGTCGTCACCTGCTGCGAATGGCTGACACGGTGGCGCGCCGCTGCCGCGATCAGAGGCTTGCCGCGCGCACCGTTACCCTCAAGATTCGATACGGCGACTTCTCGACCGTCACCCGTTCGCACACGCTCGCCGAGCCGATCGATACGAGTCAGGCGGTCATCGCGGAAATCGACCATTTGCTCGCTGACATCGACGTTGCGCGTGGGGTGCGTCTTGCGGGCGTCAGTGTGCGTAACTTCGCTGCGCCGGAAACCCAGTTGCAGTTGTTCGACGGTGATGAACAGCAGACCCAGAACGCGAACTGGGGGATTGCCTCGCGCGCCATGGATCGCATTCGCCGCCGCTTCGGCGACGATGCGATTTCGACGGGTCCAGATGACGAGACACAGAGCACACCGTGGGGGCCACGACGCGAGTGACGTACGTCGTGGTGCAACTCGGTTGGGTGCGTCGTGGCAGATGCCGACTACGCTCGCAAGGCAAGAGAGGAGCCACCCGTGCCACTGTCCGACAACGAACAGCAGATCTTGCGGCAGATCGAAGCGCAGCTCGAGTCTGACGAGCGCTTCGCACAAGCGGTATCTCCTTCAGGTCTGTATCGCCCCGCGGTGCGACGAGTTCGCTGGGCGGTGCTCGGCGCGGTGTTGTCGCTCGGCTTGGTGTTCGTCGGTTTGCAGTTCCACTTCACGGCCGGCTTCGCAGGTTTCGTGCTGATGCTGGCCTGCGTCTTGGTGATCGAGCGCGAATTGCGTTCAATGGGCAAAGCCGGCGTGCGCGACCTGTCGGCGGTGTTGCGCACCACGCGCGAGAATGCCCGCAAGATGCGCGACCAGATGGGTCGCGAGCAATAGCGCATCTGGGTTACCGCTGCGCATGAGCCGCGAGCGGGCGTATCTCGCCGTTGACATCGGTGGAACGAAGATGCTGTGTGGCATTGTCTCGATGTCGGGTGAGGTCTTGACGCAAGATCGCACGCCCACACCTCAGCACGACGTGTGGGATGCACTCGCTGCTCTCGTCTCGCGCGTGCAGGCATCGCGTGATGTCGACTTTGTCGCGTGCGGGGTGGGTTGTGGTGGGCCAATGTCCGACCAGGGCGACAAGGTGTCGAACCTGCACATCACGAGTTGGCAAGATTTCCCTCTGCGTTCGTCGCTCGCCGCGCTCACTGGTCTTGCGACCTACGTCGACAACGATGCGAAGGCCATCGTGCTCGGTGAAACGTGGTGTGGTGCTGCAGTTGGGTGTCGCGACGTCGTCGGAATGGTCGTGTCGACGGGCGTCGGCGGCGGCATCATCAGTGACGGTCGTTTGCTCGACGGTCACACCGGCAACTCGGGCCACATCGGTCACGTCTGTGTTGCACCGGGTGGGCGGCGCTGCAAATGCGGTGCCTACGGATGTCTTGAAGCGCAAGCATCGGGCACCGCGATTGCCGAGATGACCGGCCGACCAGCCGCCGAAGCATCGCCCGCGGTGATTGAACAGACGGGCATCTATGTCGGTAGGGCAGTCGCTTCGGTCGCCGTGTTGCTCGATCTGCGCCTCGCGGTCATCGGTGGTTCGGTCGCGCTCGGGTTCGGTGCACCCTTCTATACAGCAGTGCAAGCCGAGGTTGATCGCCAGGCGTCAATCAAGTTTTCACGGGGAGTTCAGGTGCGACCGGCCGGGCTCGGTGCCGATGCTCCGCTCGTTGGTGCGGCTGCCGTTGCGCGTCGACACGTGGAGTAGCGTCAGCCTCATGCGACCGACATATTCCGCTGAGGCCGAGGCCTATCGCGAAAAAGTGCAGGCATTTCTCGCCGAGAAGCTGCCCGCCAACTGGAAGGGCATCGGCGCCCTCGAAGGCGACGAACTCGAGACCTTCACCAAAGAGTGGCGAGTGCATCTTGCGCAGGCCCGCTATCTGGCGCCGGGTTGGCCGGCCGAGTTTGGTGGCGGCGGTCTCTCGGCGCTCGAGCAGGTGATCGTGGCGGAGGAATTCACCCGCGCCGGTGTGCCGACGGGTGCGATGAACGATGTCTTTGGCATTCAGATGCTCGGCAACACCCTCTTGCTCTTTGGCACCGAAGAACAGAAGCGCCATTATCTGCCGCGCATTATCTCGGGTGATGATGTGTGGTGTCAGGGCTACAGCGAACCCAACGCCGGCAGCGATCTGTCGAACCTCGGTCTGAAGGCCGAACTCGACGGCGACGAGTGGGTGCTGAATGGTCAGAAGATCTGGACCTCTGCGGGCCATCTGGCGACGCACATCTTCACCCTGGCGCGCACTGATCCGACTGCGCCGCGACACAAGGGCATCTCGTTTCTTCTTGTCGACATGCGACAGCCGGGCATCGAAGTGCGACCTATCAAGATGATCTCGGGTGAGAGCGAATTCAATGAAGTGTTTTACACCGACGTACGGGTGCCGAAAGCCAATGTGGTCGGCGGTGTCAACAACGGCTGGGCAGTGGCGATGGCGCTGCTCGGCTTCGAGCGTGGTGAGGCCGCGGCGACCGGCCCGATTCGATACGAAGCCGAATTCGACCGACTGCTCGGGCTTGCCCGTGAACGCGGTGTGGTCGATGACCCACGCATCCGCCAGCGACTCGCGTGGTGCTATTCAAAGGTGCAGATCATGAAGTACCTCGGGCAGCGCACGCTGACGAAGTTTCTTGCTGGTCATCATCCTGGGCCCGACGCGGCCATCTCGAAGTTGTATTGGAGCGAATATCACAAGAAGTCGACCGAACTCGCCCTTGACATCATGGGTCTTGATGCGCTCGTTCCGGTTGGGCGTAAACCGAGCACGTCGTTTCAGACCGACGACAGCGGTGCGGCAAACTCGTCGATGAGTTGGGCGATGACGTTCTTGAACGCGCGAGCTGGCACGATCTATGCAGGTTCATCGCAGATTCAGCGCAACATCATTGGCGAGATGGTGCTCGGTCTGCCCAAAGAACCGCGCCCGAAGTAGTCGCGCGATGAACGCGGCGAGCCTGTGGGCCGTCGTGCGACGACCGTGGTTGTGGCCAATTGCCGTGCGTCAAGCACTGCGGCTCGCCCCGAACGGATGGTGGCGAAACGCCCCGTTCTTGCCATTGCCCGATCAGCGTTATCTCGGTTTTCGACTCGAGACGCAGTACGGTAATGCCGTGCACAACGCTGAGCCGCACGACCTCGTGACGTATCTCGAGTGGTGTCGTTCATACCAGCGCGGGTTGCGCAGGAAGAGAGCCAGGGGGTAACGAGATGCGCAGCGCGCTCGTTCTCAACGGAACGTTCGAGCCGCTGAGCGTGGTCTCGGCACGTCGTGCGATCTGCCTCGTGTTGTCGGAGAAGGCGGAAATTGTTGAGGACGACGGCACCGAGATTCGTGCCGCATCGCTGGTGATGCGAAGCCCGCTCGTGATTCGACTCAACTACGTGGTGCGCGCGCCATTCCGCCGACGAACTGCTCTGTCGCGCCGAGCGGTGTTTGCTCGCGACGGCTACAAGTGTCAATACTGCGGCAAACCGGCCGACTCAATCGATCATGTCATGCCGCGGTCACGCGGTGGTGAGCACACGTGGGAGAACGTTGCGGCGGCATGTCGACGCTGCAACCTGCACAAGCGCGACCGTACTCCGCATGAAGCGGGCATGATCCTTGCCAAGACTCCGCACACACCGCGCGACATGGCATGGATCACCACTGCCGTGGGTCGTGTACCCGAGGCGTGGAAGCAGTATCTGCTCATCGCATCGTGACGAGCGCAGGCGAGTTACATGCTCGCCCGATCAGCACTGCAGCGGCCGTCGAAGTGCTGCGCATCGACCGGTCGGCGGTAGTGCTTGGAAGCACCCAGTCATTCGACCTTGTTGATGCCGAACGCGCAGCAGAACTCGGCTTCGACGTCGTTCGTCGTCGCAGCGGGGGTGGCGTGGTGATCTTGCAGCAGTACGACCATCTGTGGGTCGATGTGACGGTGCCGCGCGGCCATCGGCTGTGGCACGACGATGTCGAGCGCGCAACGTGGTGGTTGGGTGAGGTGTGGTGTGACGCGCTCACGGAGACGATCGGTGCAGGGGTGTGGGCGGTGCATCGTGATCGACTCACGAGTCGCGGCACAGAGCGCAGTGTCTGTTTCGCCGCGCTGGGACCCGGTGAAGTCACGCGTGACACGCGCAAGGTGGTGGGCATCGCCCAACGCCGAACGAAAGACGCCGCACGATTCCAATGCACGGTGTATCGCGAGATTGACCTCGCACTGCACGCCCAACTGCTGCGCGGGTCACTGCCTGACGGACTCTCCAAGGCCACGGGAGTCGGCGACAACTTGGAGCCACTGCAGGTTCAGGTGGTCACCGCACTCACGGCAGCGCTTGCTCGAGCTACGTAGCAGCCGGGGTAAACACTCCACCGGCACGCAGTTGTCGTGCGTAGGCGCCGTCGAGAGCAACGAGTTCGGCATGAGTGCCTTGCTCGACGACACGGCCGTCTTCTACGACTGCAATGCGATCGGCGGCGGTGACGGTAGAGAGTCGATGGGCGATCACGATTGCCGTGCGGCCACGCATTGCTTCGTCGAGTGCAGCCTGCACGAGCGATTCATTTTCATTGTCAAGGTGGCTGGTGGCTTCGTCCAAGATCATGACGACAGGATTCTTCAGTAGTAGACGAGCAATCGCCAGACGCTGTTTCTCGCCACCTGAAAATCGGTAGCCCCGCTCACCGACCACAGTGCGGTAGCCATCGGGCAGTGCGGCAATGGTGTCATGAATACGCGCACCCTGACAAGCACGCACAAGGTCGTCGAACGTGGCGTCGGGTCGGGCATAGCGCAAGTTGGCTTCGATGCTCTCGTGAAAGAGGTGTGGGTCTTGCGACACGACGCCGATCGCAGCGTGCAGAGAGTCGCCAGTCAGATCGCGAACGTCTTTGCCGTCGATGCGAACCGCGCCAGACGTGACGTCATAGAGCCGTGAGATCAGAGAGACGAGAGTGGACTTGCCCGAACCAGAAGGCCCGACCACCGCCAACGTTTCACCGGGAGCTACGGCGAGGCTCACGTCGCGCAGTACGTCATCCATGGGGTCGCTTTGCGGGGCGCTCGGGGCTTCGAGTGAGGGGATTGACACCGTTGCAGCGGGTGGATAGCGAAAGGTGACGTGCTCGAGCACGATCTCGCCACGTGGGGCAACGAGATCAACAGCGCCCGCGCGATCGGTGATTGCAACGGGTGCATCCAATACTTCGAACACCCGATCAAAACTCACGAAAGAGGTGAGAAGTTCGACTCGCGCGTTGCTGAGTGCGGTGAGCGGCATGTACACCCGCGCGACGAGCGCGGCTAATGCGACCAGAGTTCCAGAGGTGATGTTCCCCGACACCACCATTTGGGCTCCGATGCCGTAGACGGCGACGGCACCGAGCGCACCAACCAGACCAAGGGCTACGAAAAAGACCCTTCCATACATTGCGGCAAGCACGCCTGAGTCGCGCACGCCAGCCGCCCGATCGGAGAATGCAGCGACTTCGTCGCGGTGGCGCCCGAACAGCTTCACGAGCAGTGCGCCTGCAACATTGAAGCGTTCCTGCATCTGCGTGTTCATCTGCGCGTTGAGATCCATCTGTTTACTGGCGATGGTCTGCAGGCGTTTGCCGACTCGCTTGGCGGGGATGATAAATGCCGGCAGCACGAGCAGTGACAGCAGGGTGAGCCGCCATTCGAGCGCGAGCATTGCAGCCACGGTCGTGATCAAGATCACGGCGTTGCTCACCGTGGTGCCCAGCGTGGAAGTGACGGCACTCTGGGCGCCGATCACGTCATTGTTCAGGCGGCTGATCAGGGAACCCGTTTGGGTGCGGGTGAAAAAGGCGATCGGCATCCGCTGCACTTTGTGGAACAACGCCACCCGCAGGTCGTAGATGAGGCCTTCGCCGACACTCGCTGAACCCCAACGTTGCACGATGGCCAGCGCCGCATCGACGAGCGCGGCACCCACGGCCAGAGTTGCGAGCCACCAGACCTGCGTGCGATCGCCGGCCGGAATTGCCGTGTCGATGATTGAGCGAAAGACGAACGGCGGCACCAGGGCGACGAGGGCAGAGGCGATGATGGCCGCCAGGAACACCATGATCGTGCTTCGGTAGGGCCGGGCGAACTGGCCGATGCGTCGCAGCGTGTGGCGTTCGAGCGACTTACCCGCCACGGCACGGCTGTCACGCGGAATCAGGGCGTGGGGGTTCATCTGCACCCTCGCGAAGATACCGAGGGGTGTGCAGCCGAAGCGGTTCT
>RGSV01000367.1 GCA_010025655.1 Acidimicrobiia bacterium | reverse complement strand
ATCACGGTCAAACTTGCGGGGGCCGCGCGGGCGGTCGCCATCATCGCGACGCGGACGTCGATCATCGCGGTCGAACTTGCGCGGGCCACGCCGGTCATCACGGTCAAACTTGCGGGGGCCGCGCGGGCGGCCGCCATCATCACGACGCGGACGACGATCATCGCGGTCGAACTTGCGCGGACCACGCCGGTCACCGTCAAACTTGCGCGGGCCACGCGGGCGGTCGCCATCATCACGACGCGGACGTCGATCATCGCGATCAAACTTGCGCGGACCACGCGCACGATCCCCATCGAACTTGCGGGGACCTCGACCATCTGGTCGCCCACGACGTGGCGGCCGACCACGACCCTGCGGGCGGTCGCGTCGTGGTTCGAGTTCGTCGTCAGACATGGCTCACCAACGCTACGGCGAGTACGCGACACACATCGAAAAACATGCCCAAAAACGCGAAAAACCCCCGCTTTCGCGGGGGTTCCTCACTTGAGAAATCTGGCGGCAACCTACTCTCCCAGGAGGTCTACCTCCAAGTACCATTGGCGCGTTCGGGCTTAACTTCCGTGTTCGGTATGGGAACGGGTGTGACCCCGACGCTGTGGCCACCAGAAACTTTGTGTCCCACCGATCGCGCTCGAGGCGCGCTCGGGTGAAGACTTCAGAGTAAGCACGAGCACAATCCAAGCCCTCGGCCGATTAGTACCGGTCAGCTCCGCGCGTCGCCGCGCTTCCACTTCCGGCCTATCAACGTGGTGGTCTCGCCACGGGCCTTACTGCGTTAACCGCATGGGAACTCTTATCTTGGGACGGGTTTCACACTTAGATGCTTTCAGCGTTTATCCCTTCCGTAGGTGGCTAACCAGCCATGCACCTGGCGGTACAACTGGCACACCAGAGCTACGTCCGTCTCGGTCCTCTCGTACTAAAGACAGCATCCCTCAAAGTTCCTTCGGATGTAGAAGATAGGGACCGAACTGTCTCACGACGTTCTGAACCCAGCTCGCGTACCGCTTTAATGGGCGAACAGCCC
>RGSV01000366.1 GCA_010025655.1 Acidimicrobiia bacterium | reverse complement strand
GTAGCATGAAGCGTCCCTCGCGGGGACGTAGCTCAGCTGGCTAGAGCACCTGCTTTGCAAGCAGGGGGTCGTGGGTTCGAGTCCCATCGTCTCCACCACATGGCATCCATCGTGCTGTTGTTGTGGTGTCGCGATCGGCCCGGCATTGTTGCGGCCGTAGCGAGCTGGGTTACTTCCATCGGGGGCAACATCATCGATGCGCAGCAGCACACCGATGCACATGACGCGATGTTCTTTCAGCGGGTGGAGTTCGAGGTGCCACCAGACCGCGTCGTTGACGACGTGCATCGGTCTTTCGGCGCTCTGGCGCAGGAATTGCAGCTGTCGTATCGCTTCGGTGTGCGCCCGTATCGCCCTCGAGCCGTAGTCCTCGTTTCTAAACCACTGCACTGTGCGATGGATCTGCTCAGTCGTGCCTATCTGGGCAACCTTTCGCTCGATATGCAGGCGTTAATTTCGAATCATCCCGATGCGCGCAACCTCGCCGAGATGTTTGCTGTTGACTTTGTACATCTACCAGTCGACGACAGTGACGACGGCCGTGCAACCCAAGAAGATGCTCTGGCACAGACCCTCGAGTCGCTACAACCAGATCTCGTGATTCTGGCGCGCTACATGCTGGTGTTGCCTCCAGCCATCGTGCGTCGCTGGAACCATCAAATGATCAACATCCACCACTCGTTCTTGCCTGCGTTCGCTGGGGCGAACCCCTACCGGCAGGCCCACGATCGTGGCGTCAAGGTGGTCGGCGCCACCTCGCACTACGTGTCAGAGCGGCTTGATGAGGGCCCGATCATCTCACAAGAAGTCGTGCCGGTGTCACACCGTGATGATGTGGAGTCACTGGCCCGGCACGGCCGCGATCTGGAGACCATCGTGTTGGCGCGCGCGGTGCGGGCCCATATCGACCACCGTGTGCTCGTGTTCGGCAACCGCACCATTGTTTTCGACTAAGTACGTTGCCGCGCTACAACGATGCTGCTACCGGTAGGTGTCTGCGCCAGACGATCGACGTCATCTGGGTTCATCACACCGATAACCGGGTAGCC
>RGSV01000365.1 GCA_010025655.1 Acidimicrobiia bacterium | reverse complement strand
TCAGCGGGTTTCGGTGCGCTACGCAGACCAAATCGCATTTGCACCATGCGAGCGACCGCAGATTTGTCGGCACCACCCCATCCGGCAATTGAGTTCTTCACTTGCGTGGGCGTATATTGCGCGACGTCACAACCTCGCGCCGCGGCCATCGCCAGCACGATGCCGCTCGCTTGCCCGACACTCATCGCGGTGCGGGTGTTGTGCTGAAAGAACACGCGCTCGACTGCGACCGCCGCCGGTGCGTATTCGTCAAAGAGCGCCTCAAGGTCACGCTGCAGATGTGCCAGTCGAGAGGGCAATTCATCACTCGCAGGTGTCGCCAAGACCCCGAGAGAGACCAATTCGGGCTGCGCATCAGGACGCACGATGGCAAAGCCACAACGCGTGAGACCTGGGTCGATGCCGAGCACCAGATCAGACGCCTCAGTGACGGCCTGACGCACCGTGTTTGACCCTTGTTGGGGGGCGAACATGTGTTTGATGCTAGCGCAAGGCGGTGATGGCGTCCATCAATTCGCGCACCGGCCGATAGGTCACCCCGACGAGAGCGCGGTGGGCGTAGCGAATCGTGCCGGCGGCGTCGACCACAAACACGCTGCGACGTGGCAGGTCCATGAGACCGAGCACGCCGTAGGCGCGGTGCACGGCTTTGTCAGTGTCGGCGAGCAACGGAAACTTAAACCCGTGCTTGGCCGCGAATTTCTCGTGGCTGGCTACATCTTGGGTGCTGATGCCCAGCACCTGCGCCGACACCCCTGAGAATTGCGAGAGTTCATCGTTGTAGCTGCACAACTGTCTGGTGCATACCGGCGTGTTGTCTCCCGGATAAAACACAAGCACCACCGCTGCACCGCGATACTGCGCAAGTGAATAGGTCTTGCCGCCGGTACCCGCGAGCGAGAAGTCGGGGGCTACGTCACCGACGCCGATGGTCATGCGACCACCGTAGCGAGCCCTCGGCGCAAGCTCACGATGCCGCGGCCTCGAGCAACTCCTCGGAAATATCGAAGTTGGAGTACACGTCTTGCACGTCGTCATGCTCTTCAAGT
>RGSV01000364.1 GCA_010025655.1 Acidimicrobiia bacterium | reverse complement strand
ACGGGATCAGTGCGGCGCGGTCAAGCCGACGTAAAGAAGCTCGCCGAATTGATGGTCGGGCGCGAGATCAACATCGTGCCGCGTCGCGCCAAGTCGCCGACTGGAGACGTCTTGCTTTCGGTATCGCAAGTGCACCTCGAGCGCGATGGCGTCGAGATTCTGTCTGACATCAATATCGATGTGCGCGCAGGCGAGATCGTTGGTGTCGCAGGAGTCGCTGGTAACGGCCAGCGTGACCTCGCCGAGATGGTGGCCGGTCTGAGCGCGCCACAGCACGGCAACGTGACGGTGTGTGGGGCGCCGACCGCACGTGGTGGGGCACTCGGGGCACGACGTGCGGGTCTCGCGTATGTGCCCGAAGACCGACTTGGCACTGGCTTGGCGCCGTCACTCTCGATGGTTGACAACCTGGTGCTCACTCGCGAGCGTGGTTTCTTGGTCGACCGCAAGTCGGCACTCAGCGAGGCGGAGTATTTCATCAAGCAACTTGAGATCAAAACGCCGGGCCCATTCACCCCGACGCGCAAGCTGTCGGGCGGCAACTCACAGAAGGTGTTGCTTGCACGTGAGCTGTTTGCGGTGAGTGGCGCACGAGTGCTGGTCGTGTGTTCTCCCACGCGCGGGTTAGATGTCGGAGCGGTCGAAGCGGTGCACGCGCTGCTCGATGAAGCCCGCGACGCCGGCAAAGCGATCCTGCTCATCAGTGAAGACTTGGATGAAGTGATGACGCTCGCTGATCGGGTGATGGTGTTGTATCGCGGCAAGATCACGCTCGAGCAATTGGGTGCGAGTGCCGACCTCGAACACGTTGGTCGCGCCATGGCAGGTATTGCATCGTGAAGCAGGTCGCGTTGTGATTGTGCTGGGCCGCAGCGTGCGCCTCGAACAGCGCATGGTGGCACCACGCTTCGCCGTCGTCATCGTGCCTGCGGTATCTGTGGTCTTTGCCCTAGTAGTGGGCGGAATCTTTCTGGCGGCGACAGGGCATCCACCGCTTGACACCTATCTCGACCTGCTGAAGAACGGCTATGCGAGTTTCTACGGCATCAC
>RGSV01000363.1 GCA_010025655.1 Acidimicrobiia bacterium | reverse complement strand
GTTGCGGGCTGTTGCGCGTCTGCCACGAACGGAGACTAGTTATCGGTGCTTCGTGCGGCTTTCTCGTCGTGACCTCTGCCCGCTATCGGTCTCGACGATGTGCAGAGGCTGTTTGGCAAACTGTGGGGGTGAAGGTGTCTCGACAGACGGTCGGTCTTGCTGTACTCGTCACTCTTTCAGCGTGCGGTGGCGGCGCCTCGAATGATGGTGAGTCGAGCTCTACTGACTCGACGACCACCGTTGTCGCGGCGACAACCACCACTGCGGCGACAACCAGTGCCATTGCGGTACCTATTGGCTACTCATCATTTGTCACCGACGATGGTCGCACCCGCACCTACAAAGTGGTCGACCTCAGCAACGGAGAAGACGACGTACCGATGGTGCTCGTGGTGCACGGCTTCGGTGGTTCGGCCGAGGCAATGAGCGCCTACACGGGCATCGAGGCTGCACTTGCCGAAGCTGGTGTCGATGCCGTCGTCGTGTATCCGAATGGCAGCGGTGCCGACGAGGGTTCGCCTCAGTCGTGGAATGCCGGTGGATGTTGTCCGTTCGCCATGTACGGCCCGGTCGACGACGTTTCGTTCTTCACTCGACTGATCAGCACAGTCGAAGCCGACTATTCAACCGACCCTGATCAGGTGTGGTTTGTCGGTCACTCCAACGGCGGCATGATGGGTTATCGACTCGCCTGCGAGATCGCCGACAAGGTTTCAGCAATTGGTGTTGCCGCCGGAGCACTCATGGTCGATGCGTGTGCGCCGTCACGACCAATCAACGTGTTGCACTTGCACGGCGAACTCGATGCAGTGGTGCCGCTCAATGGGGGTGACGCGATCGGCATCGTGTTTCCACCCACGCGAGCGTCAGTCGACCGCTATGCCGATGCGGCAGGGTGCGACCCAGCTTCGGCAGCGGCCACTAATTCGATCGACCGAACGTGCGGGGCTGCTCGCGTCTCGCTCGTTGTCGATGCAACCTGGACTCACGACTGGCAACCTGATTGGTCGCGTCGCTTCGTCGACTTCTTCGTTACTACTTCGCGCGCCT
>RGSV01000362.1 GCA_010025655.1 Acidimicrobiia bacterium | reverse complement strand
CCGTCACGACTGCCGCTGCACTCACCCAGCTCGACCCCAATGCATTGCCCTCGCGCGGTCAGCGCAGCGACGCAGTGCGCCTCGTGCAACAGACGCTGATCAACGCGGGTATCGAGGTCAAGGGTGGCGCTGACGGCGTGTTCGGTGTCGCCACGTCGATTGCTCTCGGCGCTTTTCAGACCAGTCGCGGATTGCATGCATCGCAGGCCGTCGACTTCCCGACCGCCCAGGCGCTCGGGCTGATTCCCTCGCTTGAGTCGCTCGGCATTCCGCAGATTCAGGTCTTCCCCGTGCAAGGTCGCTGCTCATTCACCAATACCTGGCAGGAGTCGCGTGGCACGCGCCTGCACGAAGGTGTTGACATCATCGCACCGCGCGGCAACCTGATCTACGCCGTCGTCGACGGCACGATCACCAAGGTGTACAACAATGCATCCCTCACTGGCAACGGCGTGCGTCTCACCATGGCTGATGGCACCTACTTCTTCTACGCCCACCTCGACACCATTGCCCCAAACATCACCGTGGGTACCGTGGTGAAGGCGGGTCAGATTCTCGGCACCAACGGTTCGACCGGCAACACCACCACCCCACACCTGCACTTCGAAGTGCACCCGCGCGGCGGTGCAGCAATCGACCCGACACCGATCGTGGCAGCAGTCAACGCCTGCCACATCACCGAGCCGCGCCCACAGTCGTAAGGGAACGCAAAAGAGACCTTCCTCAAGCGTGGCCACGCGCGAGGCAGGGCGAGCCGCGGGGCGGCGCGATGTGAGAACCACGTCGCCCCGCGGGTTCGCTTGCCAGATCGTCCCAGCGCCGAACGCAGACGCCTAATACGTGTGGTCGGCGCTCTCGAGATGCGAGTTGTCGGCCAGCCGCGTCAGGCTGAAGGTATAGCCATCGCCAAGTTGTAACGCTTCGAGCCGGCTCACGGTCGCGTGTCCGATGACAAAGCGTTCCCATTCCCACGGGGTTGGTGCCAAGCCAAGCAGGTGACAGATAAACACGCTGTTGGTGCCGGCGTGGGCGACGAAGGCGAGGCGATCAC
>RGSV01000361.1 GCA_010025655.1 Acidimicrobiia bacterium | reverse complement strand
GAGTGAGCCGAGTTGTGCAACATCGGTCGGGACCGTGCCTGCACGTGGTGCACCACTCACGGTGATGCCACGCTCACGCAGAAGCTGAGTGAATATCGTTGCGGCGCCCACGGCCGGGTTAGCCGGCTTGAGCGGCTGACCGAGAATGATGCCGTCATTCACCAAGAGCGCACCGAGCGGACCAGCCTCGATCGCCCGAATTCCATCACCCCACGTCGGCACATATCGCTCGTTGTCATAGCGCGACTCATCACCAACGACGCTGCCAGTAACCGACGTAACACCTGACGCCGCTAGCTCATCGGCGAGAGAGTCGAGAAACGTTGGTGAGATCGTCGGGTACTGCTGTGTCGCCGGGTATGCGCGTGTCGAGAGCAGAGGGTCTCCTCCGCCCACCAGCCACAGGTTGCCGGCCACCACGCCGCCTACTTGATTGCCGAGCAGTCGGGTCTCGTAGCGAAAGTCTTCACCGAGAATGTCGAGCGCAGCAGCGGCAACTAGCACCTTCATGTTGCTGGCAGGAATGACGGCTTCATCGGCTCGCACCGAGGCGACGACTCTGGCGTCAGCGCGCGCCAGCAAACACGACTGCTCGGGCAACTGCGTTGCCACACTCGAGAGTCGCTGGCGCACGGTCGCCACTCGCGCTTCAAGAGCGGCGGTCTGGGCAATGCGCCGTACCGAGAACAGTGGCTCAGCAGGCATGCCGCCAGTCACGTCGGTCGTCAAAGCGGGTGTGGCGGCAGATGCGGCCGTGTTCGCCACCTGCCATGCCGAATACAGCGGCACAAAGAACACCACGGCAGCGACGATGATGCTCGTTGTGGCTCGTTGCGCATCAACCGACACCACGTGGTGATCGAATCGTCGCAGACGGCGTAACAGCTTGGTGATCATCGCTGACTTTTAATTACTTCGTGATGATGCGACCAGCGGTACGCATGGGCAAGGGCGCGCACGGCACGCGGCCCACTCGCGTAACACATCGCACCCTGCCCTCGAACGGCGCTCGGTGCAACGTTCTCTGCCTCGGTAACGGCGAGCTCTGTCG
>RGSV01000037.1 GCA_010025655.1 Acidimicrobiia bacterium | reverse complement strand
GCCAAGTTCGACAGCATCGTTGAGTTCGCTGGTCTTGAACAGTTCATCGACACACCAGTCAAGAATTTCTCGTCTGGCATGGTCGTGCGACTCGGATTTTCGATTGCCACCCACGTCGAACCTGAGGTCTTGTTGATCGACGAAATCCTCGCGGTCGGCGACCAAGCATTCCAACGCAAGAGCACCGAGAAGATCGAGCAGTTCCGTCGCGAGGGTCGCACGATTCTCGTGGTCAGTCACTCTCTAGGGCTCGTGCAGCAACTGTGCAACACGGTGGTCTGGCTAGAAAAGGGCCACGTCAAGCGAATCGGTCCGGCACCCGAGGTCATCGCCGAATACACGGGTGGCACCTACGGCAACTTCGCGCAAGAGGAGTCGAGCACACGCAAGCGTTGGGGTACGGGAGACGCACAACTCGTGCAGATCGGCTTGTTTGGTGAAAGCGGCGAACGACTCGATTCACTCGCCACTGGTGCGCCATTGCGAATTGACTTCGAACTCAACGCCCACCTGCGGGTCGAGTCACCCGTCTTGCGCGTACGTCTGGAGACCACGAACGGCGAAGTGGTCTGGGCCACCTCGACTCAACGCGGCACGGCCACCTTGCGGGTATTGCACGGTCCGGCGACGGCGTCGCTGCACCTGCCGTCATTGCCGCTCGCAGAAGGCACGTATTACCTGACGGTGGTCCTCACGGATTCGACGGGAAACACCGAATACGACCACTGCGAGCACTGGGCAAAACTGCACGTGACTGGCAGCTCGCCATTCGACGGTGGAGTTGTTGCGATACCTTCAACGTGGTCGCTGGCGCGGCAGAAGAGCTGAGTGCTACAGCTCTTCGGCGATTCGGCGAGAAAACCGCCCAAACACCATCAGACCAATGGCCAGTGAGCCCACCGCTACACAGATCAGCACCAGAAGATCGCTCAACTCTGGGCCTCGCCCATCAAACGTGACGTGGCGGAATGAGCGCACGAAGGCCGTCGACGGGTTCCAGTGGTAGATCGACCACCAAATGCCTGAGAGCCGTTCGTCAACACGAGCCGGGTCATAGATGACGGGGGTGGCAAAGAACCACATCTGGCTGATGATGGTCCACAGATACTTCAGGTCGCGAAAGAACACTGAACCAACGGCCAGAATCAGCGCAAGGCCCGCGGTGAACATTGCCAACAACACCATCAAGAACAGCAACATCGGCAGCCATGGCAAGAGGGGGCTACCGAAAATCAACAATACGACGCAGAGAATCGTCATCTCAATGCTGAACTGCACCAGGCTGAACAGCACTTCGGAGAACACCAGTGTTTCGCGGGCGAATCGCACCTTACGTACGAGCGCGGCATTACCGGTGAGTGAATTCAGCCCCAAACCACAGATGAGGTTGATGAAACCCCACGGCAGAATTCCGCTCAAGAGATACAGCGAATACACCTTGATGCCAGACGGGTCACCTGGCGGCGCCTGCACCCCGAAGATTGCTCCGAACACCACGGTGTAGATCAGCATCTGTGAGAGCGGATTGAGCATCGACCAGCTCCACCCCAACACCGAGCGTCGATACTTGGCGCGTAACTCGCGCAAGGTGAGGTTCCACAACAAGTTGCGCGAACGGATGATTTCGCCGACTTGACTCACCGTGTTCACGGTACCAACTTGGTAGCGTCACAGAGGTGAGCGACACTGCACCGCTGACTGATCTCGCTCGTGAGGCGATGGTAATTCGACTCACCAACGAACTGCGACTTGCCAATGAGCGCTTAGCTGCTCTTGAGCTCGAAGTGTTGAACTCGCGTGACCATGCCATTGGCCGGGCAACTGAAGTCGGTGAGCTGCGCCACCGACTGCTCGCCCAGGCGGCGATGTATGAACGACGACTCTCCGAGGCGCGCCAGACTCATGCAACACATGACGTCAATCACCGGGCACATATCGCTCGTCTCGAAGAAGCGCTAGTGACCGCAAATGCAGCAACTCGAGACGCGCAGCGTTCTGTTGCAAATATCAACGCTGAACTCGCGCGCACCAAGGCTTCATTCACCTGGAAGTTGGGCCGCACCATGATGTGGCCGGTTCGCGTGCTGAAGCGACTCGTGCGTCGCGCCTGAGCGCAATGCCCCGCTTCAGCATCATCACACCTGTCTACGAACCGCCGAGTGAGGCGTTCGAGTCGTGCATCAACTCGGTGCTTGCCCAAACCGATTCCGACTGGGAGTGGTGCCTCTGCAACGAGGCCCAGAACTACACCAGTCATCTATCGGTGTTGCGTCGCGCCGTGGTTGACGAAGTCGGTCGGTTTCGCACGGGCTTCGATGGATCTCAGGACTACGACCTGGTGTTGCGTGTCATTGAACGAGCCCGACGCATCGCGAATGTGCCCGAGGTCTTGTATCACTGGCGGGCCCTGCCCACCTCAACTGCCTCGGCAGCGGCAGCGAAGCCATACGCATTTATTGCCGCACTGCGTGCCGTGCGCGAACATCTCGAGCG
Organism: Acidimicrobiia bacterium; assembly: GCA_010025655.1. Classification (GTDB taxonomy): domain Bacteria; phylum Actinomycetota; class Acidimicrobiia; order Acidimicrobiales; family Ilumatobacteraceae; genus F1-60-MAGs027. The sequence continues at coordinate 6,423 of RGSV01000037.1, read as the reverse complement.
TCGTGGGCTACCGGCAGAAGTGACTGAGGCGGGTCCGTCGCTGGCGCGAGTGCGCCGGCGTTCTCTGCACCATCCGTTCGTCTCGGTGGTCACCGTGGCTGATGGCACGACCGAACGCATCTACGGTGTGAGCCAGAACCTCGGCAATCACCTCGTTTCGTCGGTGGCCAGCACCTCGACCTATCGCAACTTTGAGCTCGTGATCGTCGTGCCAGCAACGATGCCGGAAGATCAACGGGCAGAGTTGTTGCGCCGGGCTGACGGGCACGGCCGCATCGTGCAGGTTGACGCTGGTGCTTCGTTGGCCCATTCGCTGAACAACGGTCTCGTCGCCGCCAAAGGGGAATACGTCGCCTTCATCGATCAGCACTGCGAACTGATCAACACCGACTGGATCGAGACCCTGCTGGGGTATATCGACCAATCATCAGTCGCGCTGGTGGCACCGCAACTGCTCGATGAATATGGCGTTGTGTACTCGGCTGGCCTCGGCCTCACCCCTGAGCCACATCACATTGCCCGCGGACGCCTGCCAACTGACTACGGTCCGGTCGGAATGTTCGCCATCGCCCGTGAATGCTTTGGCGTCAGCACGGCATGTGTGGTTGCCAAGGCGACTGCACTACGTATGGTTGGCGGCTTCAGCCCCGAATACTCAGGTCGCACCTTTGACTTCGACCTAGCGTGCAAACTGCATCAACAGCAACTGCATGCAATCGTAACCCCGTTGGTTGCAGTGCGTTACCTCGGTGGTGACGCGCCAACCACTGACGACCTTGCAACGTTCAAACGACGCTGGGGTCGGTATGCCGGTCGTGATCCGTACACCCGCATCGACACGCGAATGGTGATTCCTGCAGCGAGCTAGTTTCCGCTCTCAATGCGAGTTGGTTGCCGCGTTTGAGCAACCGCTCAGCCGACTTCGCGACGAAGCGGAGAGATGTTTGAAGTCTCTGTGTCTGTCGCTGTCACACGCGCAACCTTGGTGGTGAGCAAGACCGTGGCCATGACGCCAGAGAGTACGGCTGCGGCAAGCAACCAATAGCCCACGGTGGCGGGTGCATCGGAGAGTGCGACGGCCAACCCACCGAGCGCCACTGATGCCAGCAACAAGGTGCTTACCGAACGACGAACCGAGAGCCCGAGTCGACGCAGGCGGTGACTGAGGTGGTCTTGCCCGCCGGTGAACGGGCTCACCCCGCGACGCAGGCGCGAAACGACCACCATCGTGGTATCGAGCACCGCGACACCGAGCACCATGAGCGGTGCAAAAAGTTGCGGAATCTCGGTCACCGTAGTGCGCATCTTGAGGCCGAGATACGCCATCAGAAAACCGATGAAGAGGCTGCCGGCGTCTCCCATATAGATGGTCGCCGGATGAAAGTTGCTCCGTAGGAACCCGAGCATCGCTCCGGCCAAGCCGATGGCGAGAAGTGCGCTGTAGTCCTGATCGTTGAACAGCGCAATCAGAAAGAAAGTGGTCGCGGCAACTGCAGCGGTGCCGGCGGCGAGACCATCGATGTTGTCGAGCAAGTTGAATGCGTTGGTGATGCCCAGAATCCAGACGACAGAAAGGAGCACATCGGCAGCATCAGGCAGGGGCGACTGCAGTCGAATGCCGTAGGCAACGAGCGTTACGGCAATGCCGAGACCCACGGCAAAGCGCAACCACGGGCTGAGACCACGCAGATCGTCAATGAGTCCCATCGCTGAAAAGATCAATGCGAGTCCCAAGACCACGATGAGCTCGCGCACCAAGCCGTCGCCCTGGGCCAGCAGATTGCCAATCGTCAGGCGAACTTCGCGACCGTCGAATTGGCTGCTGCGACGCACCACGACGCCGACGAACATCGCTGCCGAGAACGCGAGCACCATCGCCACACCACCGAGATACGGCACCGGAGCACTATGCGACTTATGACCGCCAGGTTGATCGGTGATTTCTTTGCGCTGGGCATATTCACGAACCGCCGGCACCAGAAGCAGCGACAGTGTTATAGCACCAACAAAAGTGAGCGCATACAACCACAGCGGCGTCACGCAGTCCAGACTACGCACGCCCACAACTAGCGTGAACCATGGTTATGCGCGTGCTCGTTACCGGTGGTGCCGGCTACATCGGCTCACATCTCGTCGATCGTCTTGTGCATCTGGGTCATAACGTGACGGTCATCGATAACCTCTCGACTGGTTCGTTGCAGAACCTTCACGGGGCACAGCCGCACATTGAGTTTGTCGAGGGCAGCATCTTGGATGAAGCGCTCGTTGAGCGCCTCGTGCGAGGCACCGATGTCGTGTTTCACTTGGCGGCGGCGGTTGGTGTCGGGCATATCGTCGAGAAACCATTGGCATCGCTGATCACCAACGTGCGCGGTGCCGAGCACGTGATTGGTGCCGCAATGGCGTACGACAAACGGCTGCTCGTCGCATCAACGAGCGAGATCTACGGCAAGACGAAGAAGATGCCGATGAGCGAAGACGATGATCGAGTACTGGGTTCGACCACCATCGCCCGCTGGGGATACTCAACAGCCAAGGCCATCGACGAGCATCTCGCTCTCGCCCACGCCGCTGAAGGTCGTCGCGTTTCGGTGGTTCGGTACTTCAACTCGTATGGCCCGCGGCTCGATCCGCGTGGATACGGGTCGGTGGTCGCCAACTTGATGCGCCAAGCTCTGAATAATGAGCCACTGACCGTGCATGGTGATGGCACGCAAACCCGCTGCTTTACGTATGTCACCGACACAGTTGAGTGCACGGTGCGTGCGGGCCTCGATGATGGCGCACAGGGCTTGGTGTTCAATGTGGGCAACGACCGTGAGACCACCATTCTCGAGCTGGCGAGGAAAATCATTGCACTCACCGGCTCACGGTCTGACGTATCGTTCGTGTCGTATGAAGCCCGCTACGGCAAAAGCTTTGAAGACACGGTGCGTCGGGTGCCCGACGTTCGGCGTGCGCGAGACGTGTTGAATTTTTCAGCACGTGTCGATCTGGATGAAGGGCTGCAGCGCACCCTGACATGGTGGCGGGAAACATACGCCTGATGAGAGTCGTCCACGTGATGACTCGCACCAACATCGGTGGTCCGTCGGTGATGCTGGTTGATCTCTTGACGGGTCTCGACTCACTGGAGTTCAAACAGGTTGTCGTTCGTGGCACACCACACGACGACGAAGGCGACTACTTCGCAACTCGAGACCTTGCAGCCGAAGTCGTGACCCTTGGCGCATTGCGGCGACGAGTTGGTGGGCTGAGTGAACTGCGTTCATTGTTCGAATTGGTGCGCGTGCTTCGGCGGCTACAGCCCGACATTGTGCACACTCACATGGCGAAAGCCGGAGTGCTTGGTCGACTTGCGGCCATCTTGTCGCGGGTTCCGATTCGTGTGCACACGTATCACGGGCATCTCTTGCACGGATACTTCTCGCCCATCGTCACGCGGCTCGTCACTCTGACCGAGCGAATGCTCGGTCGTTTCACCGACTGGCATCTGGTTGTCGGGTCACAGACCCGTGACGACTTGTGTGCTGCAGACGTCGTAGACGAGTCACGCTCAACGGTCATCGTGCCTGCAGCACCGTTGATCGAGCCGCGGGACAAATACGAAGCGTGCCGGCAGCTTGGTGTACCCAGTGATCGACCGCTTGTCGGCTTTGTTGGCCGGCTCACCGCAATCAAACGACCTGATCGGTTTCTTGCCCTTGCCGCGACTCGCACTGATGCTCACTTCGTTTTCGTGGGAGATGGTCCGCTGCGCGACGCTGTGGCCAACCAAGCACGCGCGCTACCAAACGTGACACTGGTCGGTTGGCAAGAAGACCTGTCGGTGGTATACGGCGCACTCGATGTTGTCGTATTGACAAGCGACAACGAGGGCATTCCCCTCTCTTTGCTTGAAGCTGCATCGGCAGGTGTCGCCATTGTGTCGCTTGACGTCGGCGGCGTCGGTGAAATCATCTCTGACCGCACCACCGGCGCGCTGGTAACCGATGAATCACAGCTGGCCTCACGGCTCGCCGAACTGCTCGATCAACCGACACTGCGTCGTGAACTAGCGCACGCTGCGCAACGCGATGTGCGTTCGCGGTTTACCGTCGAGCACTATCTTGCTGCACACGCAGCGGTATATCGACGTCTCGTGCGCGGTCGGTAAACGAGCTACAGCCGCTCACGCAATGAAGCGGGTTGGCCACCGGCATTGACCGCATCAAACACTGCGATGCTGCGTGCCGCAAGTTGAGTGAGCGGCCACTCGCCGCCAACGAGCACGGCCACTAGGTCGGCGTCGGTCGTGGCGACTGCATCAACCGACAAACTCGTCAATGTCTCGCCCGCCAGACAAATCGACGGCACGTGCGGGTCGCAATACGACACGGCGGCCCCACTCGCACGCAAGAGCTCCATCACATGAATGGCGCGCGAGTTGCGCACATCGCTGACACCCCGTTTGAACGCAGCACCGAGGCAGAGAATCTTGGCGCCGCGCAACGACACTGACCGCGCATTGAGCAAGGCCTGAATTCGTTGCACGGCGTAACTCGCCATGTCGTCATTGATGTCGGCCGCCAGTTCGATGAAGCGCGTTTGAAAATTGAATTCACGCGCCTTCCACGCGAGATAAAAGGGGTCAACAGGAATGCAGTGTCCGCCGGGTCCGATACCTGGATAGAAAGCCTGGAATCCGAATGGCTTGGTGCCTGCTGCGGCAATCACATTCCAGACATCGATCTCCATTTCGTAACACAACTGGGCAAGTTCGTTGACCAGGGCGATGTTCACCGCCCGATACGTGTTCTCAAGCAGCTTGGCCATCTCGGCAACTTCTGGCGATTCGACGCGGCGAACGAGCGACGCATCTTCCATCAGCGACTCGAGCAACACGGCGGCAAGTTCGGTACAACGAGCGCTCAGCCCGCCTACCGCAACAAGACCACCCTCTTCAAGAATCGGCCGCACGAACTCAGTCGTCGTGCCCGGATACGTGGTGGATTGCAGGATGACGAGCATCTCAGCGCGCAGGACCTTGGCAACCGTGCGAGTTGCCGCCTCGACATACGAGAGATCTGGCGTCTTCAGTTTGTCGAACGGCGTCGGCACACAGATGAAGATCGCGTCACATGCCCGCAAGTCGGTGACGTCGTTCGTGGCCCGAAACGCACGACGTGAGATGAGGGATGCCACGCGTTCCGACGAAATGTCATCGATGTGGCTACGACCCGCATTCAGTCCGTTGACTGCAAGATCAGACACGTCGAAGCCGACGACGCTGAAACCGACTTCTGCAAACGACACGGCGAGTGGCAACCCGACATAGCCCAAGCCAATAACACCGACCGCCGCTTCGCGAGATCGCAGTCGTTGTTCGAGGGCCGTGGTCATCTTTACTCCGTCACCATGCGAATGATGCGAGGCTAGGTCGTGGGCGAGGGGGGACTTGAACCCCCACGTCCTTAACGAACACTGGCACCTGAAGCCAGCGCGTCTGCCATTTCGCCACTCGCCCGAGTGAAGCGCTTCTACGCTACCGACGACCGATGAGGCTGGCAACGGTCGGGCGCAGTCGCGGTGCGCCAATCATGAGATAGACCACGAGCACAGATGCCAGCACCAACGCGCTGAACGACAGCAGGTGAAAACCGATGGCGCGACGTACGAAGCCCGAGGCAAAGCCCGCGATGCCGCCACAAAAACTCATCAAGAGATCGGCCACACCCTGCACGCGCACGCGGTCAGAGTCGACTGCCGATTCGACCAACAGACTCGAGCCACCGATCAATCCGAAGTTCCAGCCGATGCCGAGCAACCACAGCGACGGAAAGAGCACAATGTGGCCATCGCCCGATACTGCCGACAATGCACCTGCCGCCACCAAAAACACCGCGCCGACGAAGATGGCATTCACGCGGCCATGTCGATCGGCGTACCTACCAACCAGCGGACTGAATGCGAACATACCGGCGATGTGCAGCGACACAACGTACGGTGACACGGTCTCGTGACCATGCAGTTTTAGGTGCACTGGCGTCATCGTCATTACCGCCACCATCGTTGCTTGCGAGATCACCATCGCCATGAGTGCCAGTCGCCCATCGGCACTACGAACGGTCACTCGCAGGGCACCCACCACACCACGTGTCTGAGGCACAGTCGCCATCGCACCTGCAACAAGCAGTGGGTCGGGGCGCAACCGCACCGCCGTGTTGAGCGCCGCCAACAACAAGAAGGTCGATGCCGCTAACCACGGCCCGGTGTAGGTCGCGAGTGAAAACCATCGCTCGCCTGCCCACTGTGCAGGCGAGACGAGCAGCGGACCAAAGACGGCTCCAAACGTCGATGCAAAGACGACGCGGCTCATGGCCCGCGAACGTTCATCGGGTAACGCCAGATCGGTTGCCGCATATCGAGCAAGCAGATTTGAGG
>RGSV01000360.1 GCA_010025655.1 Acidimicrobiia bacterium | reverse complement strand
GTCGAACGGTTTACTCTCACCCGATGACGACAACGCCGTCATGTTCGCAAAGCCGGCTACCGCGGTGATCGTGGCAGCTGATTCAGCACCACCGGTGACCACTGCATCGCAACGACCCCACGCGATTTGGCGAGCGGCAGCACCGATTGCGTGTGTGGCTGCAGCACAGGCCGTGCAAATCGTTTCGGCGGGGCCGCGCAAGCCGTAGCGCATCGAGATGGCTGCGCCACATGCATTGGCCATCATCATCGGCACAAGAAAAGGTGAGACGCGGCGCTCTCCCTTTTCGACCCTGACGATCACCGATTCTTCAAGCGTGCGCAATCCGCCGATGCCGGTGCCAAAAATCGTGCCGATACGCGCGTGGTCGTAGGGCAGTTCGCCCGACTGGGTGAGAGCTTCGTGGGCGGCCGCAAGGGCGAATTGTTCGACGCGATCGGCACGCCGCGCTTCTTTCGGGTTGGCGAAATATGGCTGCGGATCCCAGTCGGCCAACTCGACGGTCTTTGCACCGCGAATGCCGGGCCCGAGCAACCCCTGCCAGAACGCTTGCTTGCCGACGCCGCACGGCGCGACGACACCGTATCCCGTAATGGCGACTCGGTGACCCGCCCCCTGCATTGGGGAGCGCTACTTGGTCTTGGCGACGATGAGGTCGAAGGCCTGGCCGACGGTGGTGATGCCTTCGAGTTCTTGCTCGGGTACTTCGACGCCGAACTCTGACTCAAGTTCCATGACGAATTCGACGAGGTCAAGGCTGTCGGCTTCGAGGTCTTCTTTGAAGCGGGCTTCACGGGTGACCTTGGCGGCATCCACCGAGAGGATGCTGACAGCGCACTTGCTGAAACGATCGAACAGGTCTTGGCTCACAGTGGCCTCCTTGGCTGCGACGAGTCTACTTCGTGGCGTGGTATCAGGTGCCGACGGTCAATGGCCCATACCCAGACCGCCGTCAACGGGAATCACTGCACCCGTGATGTAGGCGGCATCGGCAGAAGCGAGGAAGGTGACCACGCCAGCGATCTCGTCGACGGTCGCAATGCGTCCGAGTGGAGCCAGGTTGGCGAACGCGGC
>RGSV01000359.1 GCA_010025655.1 Acidimicrobiia bacterium | reverse complement strand
ATTGCAACGGCACGAGCCACCGTGCAGTTCTGCGAACGCTGCTTCAATTTCTCTGAGTCGACGCTCTGCCACATCTGCAACGACGACCGGCGCGAAGGCCACACGCTGTGTGTCGTCGAAGAGTCACGTGACGTCGTGGCCATCGAAAAGACGGGGCAATATCGCGGTCGCTACCACGTGTTACTTGGGGCGATGAACCCGCTCGAGGGCATCGGCCCTGAGCAACTGAAGATGCGCGAGTTGCTGCTGCGGCTTGACCCCGAAGATATCACCGAAGTGATTTTGTGTCTCAACCCGAACACCGAGGGCGAAGTGACCAACCTCTACCTGGCGCGCTTGTTGAAGCCACTCGGCATTCGCGTGACACAACTGGCGATGGGCTTGCCCGTAGGTGGCGACCTTGAATATGCCGACGAAGTCACGCTCGGGCGCGCGCTCGTGGGGCGACGCGAGGTCGCTGACGAACCGCGATAGCGGTGCGCTGAACCGAGACGAGGGTTAGGCGACGGTGCGCACGATCAGTGCGTCGCCCTGACCGCCGCCGCCACACAGTGCAGCAGCACCAGCGCCACCACCTCGGCGGTGCAATTCGTGCAGCAGCGTGAGTGCCAGACGGTTGCCACTCATGCCGATCGGGTGACCGAGCGCGATCGCCCCGCCGTTGACGTTGACGACGTCATCAGCAATGCCGAGGTCGTTCATCGACGCGATGCCAACGGCGGCAAATGCCTCGTTGATCTCAAACAATGACACGTCACCGAGTTTCATCTTGGCGCGAGCAAGGGCCTGCGTAATCGCCCCACTCGGCTGATGCAACAGCGACGCCGAGTCTGGCCCGGCCACCATTCCGTAAGAAACGAACTCGCCAAGTGGTTTCACACCGCGCTGTTCGGCCGCACGGCGCGACATCATCACCACCGCTGAGCCACCGTCGCTGATTTGGCTCGCGTTACCGGCAGTAACGGTTCCGTTCTTGTCGAACGCGGGCTTGAGCGCAGCCAGTGACTGCATGGTCGTTGCGGCACGCACTCCTTCGTCGGTGTCGACCAAGAGCGGGTCGCCCTTGCGTTGCGGCACCG
>RGSV01000358.1 GCA_010025655.1 Acidimicrobiia bacterium | reverse complement strand
GTTGCCTCTTTCTGCCTCGCGCTTCGCTGGGGTTCAGGTGAACCGGCTTCTCGCGGGTCGTTCCGGGACCATCCCAAAACATCTCATTCGAGCTACCGCTTGAACGGACTCCTTCATGCTACGGCGCACTCACAGGGTTTCCACCAGCGGCCCATCATTAGCGTTGAATGCGTGTTCACGGGCATCGTTGAAGAGCTCGGTGCGGTGCTGGCGCGAGATGGTTCACGGCTGCGCATTGGCGCCCGCGACGTATTGAAAGACAGCAGCATCGGCGCATCGATCGCTGTTAACGGTTGCTGCCTCACCGTCGTTGCGCGCGGCGACGACTGGTGGGAGGCCGACGTGAGCGACGAAACGTACTCGCGCACCAATCTTGGCGCGATTCGTGTTGGCGACGGTGTAAACCTCGAGCGACCTATGGCCGCCGATGGTCGCTTCGGGGGTCATGTGGTGTTGGGGCACGTCGACTTCGTCGGCGAGGTCGTCACCGCTGCGCCACACTTTTGCGTGCGCATTCCGCGCGAGGCGATGCGGCTCGTCGTCGAGAAGGGTTCGATCACCGTCGACGGCGTGAGCCTGACGGCATTCGGGTTGACCAGCGACACGTTTCGAGTGGCCGTCATCCCCCACACGGCGGCGGTCACCACGCTCGGAGCGCGCAAGCCCGGCGACAAGGTGAACATCGAGATAGATGTATTGGCAAAACATGTCGAACGATTGGTAGAGACGCACGGCGCCGGAGTGAGTCGAGCGGGAATGGGTGGCAGCGGCACGGGCGCGGGTCGCACCGGCGCGCGCGGTGGCTGGTTCGCAAGGTGGCGACGTTGAGCAGCCTCGACGACCTGCGCAAACAGATCGACGACATCGACTCGGCGATCGTCGAGTTGTTGGCGCAGCGCATGGAGGTGTGCCGTGAAGTTGCCGATCTCAAATCGCAGACCAACACGGCGGTCATTCAGCCGCAGCGTGTGCGTGAGGTGCTGACTACGCGTCGTCAGTGGGCTATTGACAATGACGTGGATCCGGATTTCGTCGAACAACTCTTCCGCATTCTGTTGTCGGAGACGCACCGCATTGAG
>RGSV01000357.1 GCA_010025655.1 Acidimicrobiia bacterium | reverse complement strand
CGAGCACCATCGGGGCAATCTGTTGCACGGCAGGTGAAGCCGCGGCACCGCCGACCAGGCGCACACGAGCAATTCGTGCCCCCTGTGCCGCGAGGGCGTCGAGTGCATCGGCGAGACCGCACAACACACCTTCAATTGCGGCGCGAGCAAGGTGTGCTGGGGTTGCGTTGTCGAGTGTCAGGCCGAGCACACCGCCGGTTGCGAGTGGCAAGTTCGGCGTGCGTTCACCAGAGAGATACGGAACAACGACAAGCCCGTCGGCCCCAGCAGGGGCCGAGAGTGCCAGTCGAGAGAGCGTCGAGTGATCGACACCCAAGAGCGCGCAGGTCGCATCGAGCACTCGGGCTGCATTGAGGGTGCAGACCAACGGCAGGAATGCTCCAGTGGCATCGGCGAAACCTGCGACAGATCCCGTGCGGTCTCGTGCGCTCACCTGACTGCGCACATATGCGGTGCCCGATGTGCCGAGTGAGACGACTGCATCGTCGCCCGCACCGATGCCGAGTGCTGCTGCCGCGTTGTCTCCTGCCCCCGCACCGATCGTGTGTGCACCCCACTCAACCCGATCTGACGGTTGCAAGACACGTGGGAGAAGTGCGTCATGCCCGAGTGCGCGAGTCAGCAGCTCACGGCGATAGTCGTTGATGGCTGCATCGAAGTATCCCGTACCCGATGCGTCAGATCGATCGGTGACGAGGTCGTGAAGATCGGTTGCGCCACGCAACCGCCACGTCAGCCAATCGTGTGGCAGACACACTGCGGCGATTCGTCGTGCATTCGCTGGTTCGTGTTCAGCGATCCAGCGCAGCTTGGTGACCGTGAATGATGCGACCGGCACCGAGCCCGTGGCGGCGACCCATGATTCGGCCCCAAGTTCGGCAACCAGGGCCGAGGCTGCATCAGCCGAGCGGGTGTCGTTCCACAACAGTGCCGGGCGCACCACCGCGCCCGAGTCGTCGAGGCACACCGCACCGTGTTGCTGACCGGCGATCGAGAGTGCTGCAACATCATCGATTCCTCCTGCTGCCCGAATGGCGCTGTGCAGTGCGGCTTCCCAGTGCGTTGGGTCAATCTCGGTGCC
>RGSV01000356.1 GCA_010025655.1 Acidimicrobiia bacterium | reverse complement strand
CGGCTTGGTATTGGCGCAGGTAGTCACGCTTGTTGCGAAACGGCGCCTCAACGTCGTCGTGTGGGTGAGTGACCTGCAGTTCTCCATCGCGAGTTTCGATCGTCGTGCCAGGCACGTTCATGACCCCACGTCGACCGTCATGAGCCAAGCGTTCGAGAAAGACGCTCTGGTCAGGGAAGATCGAAATTTCATCACCGTCGATCATGTTGAAGGCGAACAACTCGTCATCCAAAAAACATGGCGGCCCGGCCGACGGCACTACGGCTGTAGCTCCGACTGCAGCGACATACTGTTCGGCGCGAGCAAACTGACTCGCCACCTTGGCGCGGGCCTGATCGCGGCGCAACGCGTCTGGCTCGTCGTACACCATCGGATACCAAATCGCACCGCTGTACTGCAGCCAGTGCTGGTCAACTCGGCCGTGCACGGCGAGTGCGGCAGGGTCGTGAGTGCGGCAATCGTTCTGGTTCACGAGGCGCGACACACCATCGCTCACGACGAGTGCCGAGTCACCACCTGGGCCATCGGTGATCGACGACTCGACATGAATCGCCACACGCAATCCATCACGCAACTCGACCTCTTCGCCGTCACGTGTGCGCATGAAGTTGCGAAACCCCAGTCGGGTGAGGGTGCGCTGCAGCTCATCGGTGGGGAAGTCAGGCAGCAATACCGTGGTCGACTTATCCATCGAGTCACGCAAGAACACTTCATCACAGTGGTCGCCGTGGAGATGCGAAACATAGAGATAGTCGGGATGACACACCGCCGCCATCGTCTCGGCGTCGAGTTGGTCGTTACGCGGAAAGGGAAACCACGACCCGATAAACGCCGGCACGAACCAGGGATCGCACACCATCGTCGCCTGCCGGCAACGAATCAAGATGCCAGCGTGACCGAGCGAGGTGGCTCGCATCGGGCGTCAGGCCACGGGCGGGTCGGTGAACTGCTGACCGCCACGGGCGACGTGTTCGGTCCAGGTGGTGCCGTTCCAGTAGCGAAGTTCGTAGCGACCCGACGGGTCTTTGTACCACGCCGCAGGCACTGCAGGGGTGGCGGTTACGCCGGTGCCTGCTGCGTA
>RGSV01000355.1 GCA_010025655.1 Acidimicrobiia bacterium | reverse complement strand
GCGCCTCGAATGCGAAACGGTCGATGTAGTTCAGGTTGGGTGCGTCGCAACGCCACGACTGCGGCGTTCACCACGAGAAACGTCAGATAGATGAGTGCATCGGTCGCCGAGGCAAGCGTCTTCAGGTCGCCGAGCAACAGCAGACCTAGTGCTGCAATCACGGTGACGATGAGTGCGTTTAGCGGCACCCGCTGAAATCGGACCTCAGCCAGAAACCGCGGCAAGTCGTTTGCCCCTGCCATGCCGTAGAACATTCGCGAGCCAGCCGTCAACACGAGCAGCACGGTGTTGCCGGTGTTGGCGTTCATTGCGGTGGTTGTCGTCGCGCGAGAGCTACAACAATCGTCGTTTTGGATGGTCGGTGTCATCGTCGCACTTGGGCTGGCAGTGCATGCACTACATCGAGTGACATCACGCCGCGAAGCGTGACGTCACTCGATGAGCCGAGTCGACCTAAGGCAAGATCAATTCGAGAAGCAGCATCAGTTCGGGGCAAGACCAGCAAGTTCGCCGCCATCGGCGACGAACTCGGCTCCGGTCGAGAAACTTGATTCATCGCTCGCCAAGTAGACGACAAGGTTTGCAACCTCTGCTGGCTGACCGACTCGCTTCATTGCCACCTGTTTGCCCGCATCTTCGTGACCGGCAAGCATCGGGGTCTCAATCGGGCCCGGGTGCACTGAGTTGCAGCGAATCTTCATCGCAGCCAGATCGAGGGCAACTGACTTGGTCAAACCACGTAGCCCGAACTTCGCCGCGCTGTAGGCAGTCAGACTTCGATATCCCCGCATTCCCGCAGTTGAAGAAATGTTGATAATCGAAGCAGGCGCGTACTTCTTCAAGGCCTCAACTGAGGCTCGAATGCCGTTGTACGCCCCAGTGAGGTCAACCGCCAGCGTATGGTCCCATGACTCTTCATCGCTGGTGTCGATCGGAGAAAAGTTCACGATGCCGGCATTGTTGACCAGCACGTTTAGCTTGCCGAAGGCTCTAATCGTCTCTTGCACCGTTGACTTCCAGTCATCGCGTCGAGTGACATCGAGGCGACGATAGGCGGCTTTGTTGCCGAGCGAACGCGCCAGTTGGTTGCCGGCGTCGTCGAGCACGTC
>RGSV01000354.1 GCA_010025655.1 Acidimicrobiia bacterium | reverse complement strand
TGCATGTGGCTCGGTATCGAGACGGTGAAACCCGACGTGCCGCTGTCGGAGATCGGCCGTGCCATCGAAACACATGCGCGCAAACACCGCATGGGTGTGGTGCGGTCGTTCATTGGTCATGGCATCGGCGAGCAGTTTCACACCGATATTCAGGTGTTGCACTACTACGAGCCGCGCAACAACACCCTGATGCGCCCCGGCATGACGTTCACGATTGAGCCGATGATCACCCTCGGATCAGAGAAACACCGCATGTGGGATGACGAGTGGACGGCCGTCACCGTCGACGGCAGACGAACCGCACAGTTCGAGCACACCGTGCTCGTCACCGACACCGGGTTCGACGTGCTCACTGCACCGGGGGCCGTCTCGCCAACATCCCCTCTCCATGATTGACAACGGCGACATCCCGCGCTTCGAGCGCTTCGGTCGCGACGAATGGGCGGCCTTGCGTGCCCAGACACCGCTCACAATCGATGAAAAAGACGTTGAGGCATTACGCGGCATCAACGAACGCATCGATCTCGACGAAGTCACCGCCGTCTATCTGCCGCTCACCCGCCTGCTCAACCTGTATGTCTCGGCGACTCAAAATCTGCACCGCGTGTCGGCCACGTTTCTCGGCACCATCGGCCCCAAGCTGCCCTACATCATCGGAGTTGCTGGCAGCGTCGCCGTCGGCAAGAGCACGCTCGCGCGACTTCTACAAACGCTGCTCAGCCGCTGGCCCGAGCACCCGCGCGTCGAACTCGTCACCACCGACGGTTTCTTGTATTCGAACGCCGAACTCACTGCACGGGGCATCTTGGATCGCAAGGGATTCCCTGAAAGTTACGACACGCGACGACTGCTCGAATTCTTACGGGCGGTGAAGAGTGGCGAACCCGAAGTGTCGGCACCGGTCTATAGCCATGTCATCTACGACGTCTTGCCCGACACGCAGGTCACCGTGCACCAGCCCGACATTCTCATTCTCGAGGGCCTGAATGTGCTGCAAGTCGACTCGCGCGCCAATGAGTTCGTCAGCGACTACTTCGACTTCTCGATTTATCTCGATGCCGATGAGTCACTTATCGAAGACTGGTTTGTCGAGCGCTTTCACTTGCTGC
>RGSV01000353.1 GCA_010025655.1 Acidimicrobiia bacterium | reverse complement strand
CGAAGATTGCCTCTGATGGCTCGGTTGATGCGTCGGTAATGGCGCCACTCACGGCATTAGTGCGCGAACTCGCCGCCTAGCTACGACAAGCTGCTTGCGAGCAGTCGCAAGAATTCGCTGCGAGTCGGCTCGTGCTCGAATGCTCCGCAGAACGCCGACGTAGTGGTCACCGAGTTCTGTTTCTCCACGCCACGCATCATCATGCACAAGTGCTTGGCTTCGATGACTACAGCCACGCCAAGCGGGCTCAATGCTTCTTGAAAGGCATCGCGAATCTGGGTGGTGAGCCGTTCTTGTACTTGCAGTCGACGCGCGCAGATGTCCACGACTCGAGCAACTTTTGATAATCCCGTGATGTAGCCGTTCGGGATGTATGCAACATGGGCCTTGCCGTAAAAGGGGATCATGTGGTGCTCACACAGGCTGTACATCTCGACATCTTTCACGATGACCATTTCTTGCACGCTCTCGGTAAAGATGGCGCCGCGAATTACCTCAACCGGGTCGTGGCCTTGGCCCTGTGTGAGAAACTGCATCGCCTTGGCGACTCGCTCGGGCGTCTTCAGCAAGCCTTCGCGGTCGGCGTCTTCACCAATGAGCGTGAGAATCTCGCGATATGACTCGGCCAACCCTTTCGTCGTCGCTTCGTCGTAGCTCTCGATCTTTTTGTATGCCATGATGCTGTCTCCTTTGTGGCCCTTACGAGTGGTTGATCAGGTCGGCGGGGTACTGCACGATGTTGCGTGGCGTCTCGGCCAAGATGATGTGCAGGTCGAGGTGCGCGGCGATGTGCGGGCGCAGCAGGCCATAGATCACGACGGCGATGTTCTCTGCAGTTGGGTTAATGGTGGCGAATTCCGGCACATCGAGATTGAGGAACTTGTGGTCGAGATACTCGGTCACGTGCTTTTTGGCGAGCGCAGACAGCTCACCGAGATCGATCACATATCCAATCACTGGGTCGACCGGGCCCGCGACACGAATGGTGAGTTCGTAGTTGTGACCGTGGCCGTTCTTGTTGTTGCATTTGCCGTAGATGCGGGCGTTATCGGCATCGCTCAACGCCGGGTTGTGTATGCGGTGCGCGGCATTGAAGTGCTCGTGGCGGAACACCGCGACGCGTGGGCTCGGGGTCGAGTT
>RGSV01000352.1 GCA_010025655.1 Acidimicrobiia bacterium | reverse complement strand
CGCACCCAGTTGGTGGTCGGAATGTGTTACGTCCTGGGGCTCGTGATCCAGTGAGCGAATGCGCCGGCGAGAGTCGTCGGCTGTTCGAGATGGGCTGAATGTCCGGCGTCAGCGATGATTTCAAGGCGGGCGTGCGGCGCCAACTCCGCCATGCGACGAGCTAGCGCGACGAATTTCTCGTCACGGGCGCCAGCGACGACCAGCAGTGGCTGCGAAAGAGCAGCGAGGCGATTCCACAGCGGTGTTTGCGTGCCAGTGCCGCAGAGGCGCAAACTCGAAGCCAGGCCAATGGGCGAATTCACGAGACGTTCCGCCCGTTGTGCCTGCGATGGTGTGAGGTGGGCAAAAAGTGGTTGAGCCAACCATTCGTCGATGAACGCCGCTGTGCCGATCTGCTCGATGCGCTCGGCCAGTTGCTCATCGGCGTTGCGCCGCGCACGGCGCTCGATCTCGTCGTCGATGCCTGCGGTGCCACTGATGAGCACGCAGCGTTCGACGAGGTTGGCGTGGGCGAGCGCGGCGTGCAACATCACTCGGGCGCCGAGCGAGTAGCCGACATACGTCGCTCGGCCGCCGGTGGCGACGAGAGCTTCGGCGGTGTTGCGTAGGTCGAGGCGCAGATCGGCAGATGCGCCGTGACCGGGCAAATCGACGAGTATCGCCTTGGTGTTGGCAAGTTGTGGCAAGAGCACTTCGATGAATGGTCGCCATGAGTCGCCGGTCTGGGTGAAGCCGTGTACGAACACGACGGTGTTGTCTCCGCTGCCGATTGTTTGGTGGGCGAGCGCGCTGCGAGTCACGAAGCGTCGATCATCTTGCGCAGCAAACGAGCAAAGGTGGCCGAGTCTTGTGCGCCGGGAATCACGAATGAATCGTTGATGACGAAGGTCGGCACTGCGGTGATATCGCGCTCAGCGGCCCAAGTGAGGTCGCGGTGCACTTGGGTGCTCCATTCATCGGTAGTCACTACACCGGTCGTAGTTGCGGTGGTAGTCGAAGCGTCGAACAATCCTGCGAGATCTTCGTGGTCAACGCCGACGCGACGAGCACATGCAAGTAAGACCTGTGGGTCGCCGATGTTGAGGCCCTGGGCGAAATATGCCGACATGATCGCTTCGCAAACGGCGCCCTCGAGTGCTG
>RGSV01000351.1 GCA_010025655.1 Acidimicrobiia bacterium | reverse complement strand
GTCGGGTCCTGTGCAACGGATGCCCGAGAATCAGGTCAGGTCCGGAAGGAAGCAGCCTTCATCGGTCGCACTCGTGTGCCGCAGACCGCCTGGCCGTCACTTCAGTCGACGAAGCATTTCGGCTCTCTCGCCGAGCTTGGCAACACCCCAGGCTTCGGTAAGTTCAGCAAATTGTTTGGTGGGGCCGATCCATCTCCACTCGTCAACGTTTCCGACACTGACCGTGTCGACGAGGGTCGCAAGAATGCGAAACAGCTCCACTTCGGTTCGTCCGGCACGCAGCGCTGCTGCGAGTTTTTCAGCGCCCCGAATCTTGACGCCATCAGAGATCCACTGTTCGTGTGTTTCGGGTATTGACATGATGTTGCCGTACTTGGCGAGAATGGTTGAGGCGCTCTTAGCTCCCCATCCTGGCAACCCGGGAAAACCGTCTGCTGTGTCTCCGACAAGTGCTAAGTAGTCGACGATCGACTCAGGGCCAATGCCAAACTTCGCGCGCACCGCCGCCTCATCAATGAGCACGTCGTTGCGGCGATCAACTTGCACGACTCGTCGACCACTCACGCACTGGCCGAGGTCTTTGTCGGGTGTCAACAGTTGCACTTGATGCACGCGGCGGTCTTCGCACGCCACACGCACTGCTGAGGCAAGCGCATCGTCGGCTTCAAATTCTTCCATCGCCCACACGGTGACACCCATGGCGCGCAATGCATCTTCGAGCACGGGAATCTGTCGCAGAATGTCGGGCTCCATGCCGTCGCTCGTCTTGTAGCCCGGCCACAGGTCATTACGAAAACTCTCAATCACGTGGTCGGTGGCGACTCCGACGTGTCGCGCGCCGTCTTGCAACAACTGCAGGGTGCTCGACAACACCCCCATCACGCCTGCGTTCTCGTGTTCGTCGGTATGGCGGCCGAGTTGGCCGTAGAACTGGCGATACAACTCGTAGGTGCCGTCGACGAGGTGCACGATCATGGGTCTGAACCTAGACGGCAACCACCAGGGCGAGCCATGCCGCCAACAGTAAGTGCGGGCCGAACGGTACGAATCGCTCGCCGCGCCGCGCTCGCACGAGCAACCCGTGCGCGCCAGCCGTGCAGCACGCCAGGAACAACCACGGAATCACGCGTGATGTCGACA
>RGSV01000036.1 GCA_010025655.1 Acidimicrobiia bacterium | reverse complement strand
CCGCGTGCGGTCAAAGTTCCCAAAGGAAAGGCAAGCTAATGGCAGCAAACGTCTACTACGACAAAGATGCAGACATCTCAATCATCCGCGGCAAGAAAGTGGCGGTCATCGGGTACGGCAGCCAAGGTCACGCACACGCACTGAACCTGAAAGAGTCGGGCGTCAACGTGGTCGTTGGTCTGCGCGACGGTTCGTCGTCGGCATCCAAGGCAAAGGAAGCCGGTCTCGAAGTGAAGTCGATCGCCGACGCCGCCAAGTGGGCCGACGTCATCATGCTGCTCGCACCAGACACCGAGCAGAAGAAGATTTACGACGAGCACATCAAGGCCAACCTCACCGACGGCAAGGCGCTCGCCTTTGCGCACGGTTTCAACATTCGCTTCGAGCGCATCGCGCCACCCAAGGGAGTTGATGTGATCATGATTGCACCGAAAGGCCCTGGTCACCTCGTGCGACGCACCTACACCGAGGGCGGCGGCGTGCCGGCACTGATTGCCGTGTCGCAAGATGCCACCGGCAAGGCAAAGCAACTCGCCCTCTCTTATGCATCAGCCATTGGCGGTGGGCGAGCGGGTGTCATCGAGACGACGTTTCCTGAAGAGACCGAGACCGACTTGTTCGGTGAGCAGGTCGTGTTGTGCGGTGGTCTCACTGCGCTGGTGCAAGCCGGCTACGAGACACTCGTCGAGGCGGGCTACCAGCCCGAGATGGCCTACTTCGAGTGTTTGCACGAAGTGAAGCTGATCGTCGACCTCATGTATGAAGAAGGAATCGCCGGCATGCGCTACAGCATCAGCGACACTGCAGAGTACGGCGACTTGTCGCGCGGCCCGCGCATCATCGACGCTGACACGAAGAAGCGCATGAAGAAGATCCTCGAGGAGATTCAGACCGGTAAGTTCGCCGAAGAGTGGATCGCCGAGAGCGACTCGGGCCGCAAGCGCTTCAGCGAACTGCGTAACGCCGGCAAGAACCACCCGATCGAAAAGGTCGGTGCGCAACTGCGGGCGATGATGCCGTGGATCTCGAAGGGCAAGAAGAAGGTCGCCGAGGTCTCCGGTGGCTGAGTCGAACGCTGCCGCGGGTGCAACGCCAAGTAACGCGGGCGCGACGCCCGCGGTCACGATGTACACCACAACCTGGTGCGGCTATTGCAAACGGCTCAAGCGCATGATGCAAGACGATGGCATCGTGTTTGCCGAAGTCGACATCGAGCAAGTGCCGGGCACGGCCGAGATCGTCGAGCGCGTCAACAACGGCAACCAGACGGTACCGACGCTGGTGTTTACAGACGGATCGGCGATGACGAACCCATCGCTGGCCAAAGTCAAGGAGAAGCTGGCCGCCCTCGCCGGCTGAGGCTCTGCCGTCTAAAACCCGACTTGACAGGTCAACAATTGGCGGTAGGGTCAGTTGCCATGAGCAACGCCCAATGGGGTTTCGAAACCCGTCAAATTCACGCTGGACAAGCACCCGACTCGGCAACTGGCGCGCGCGCCGTACCGATTTATCAGACGACGAGTTACGAATTTCGCGACAGCCAGCATGCGGCAAACCTGTTTGCGCTTGCGGAGATCGGCAATATCTACACGCGCATCATGAACCCCACGCAGGGCGTGCTCGAAGCGCGACTTGCATCACTCGAAGGAGCCACCACCACCGCAGTTGGCTTGCCCGGTGCGCTCGCCGTGTCGAGCGGTCAGTCGGCCGAGTTGCTCGCCATTCTCACGCTCGCCGAAGCCGGCGATCACATCGTGTCGTCGCCGAGTCTCTACGGCGGCACCTACAACCTCTTCCACTACACGCTGCCGAAGATGGGCATCGACGTAAGTTTCGTCGACGACCCCGACAACTTGGATGAGTGGCGCAAAGCCGCCAAGCCGAACACCAAGGCGTTCTACGGAGAGGTGCTCGCCAATCCGCGCAACAATGTGCTCGACATTGAAGGTGTCAGCAGGGTGGCGCACGAAATCGGCGTGCCGCTGATCGTCGACAACACGGTGCCCACGCCGTATCTAATTCGACCAATTGAGTGGGGTGCCGACATCGTGGTGCACTCGCTGACCAAGTTCATCGGAGGTCACGGCACGAGCATTGGTGGTGCAATCATCGACGGCGGCACCTTTGATTTCGGTGCATCTGGTCGATTCAGGAACTTCACCGAGCCCGACCCGAGTTACCACGGTCTGGCCTATTGGCCGGCGCTCGGCAAAGGGTCGTACATCATCAAGGCCCGCGTGCAGATGTTGCGCGACTTGGGCGCGGCAACGACGCCGTTCAACGCATTCCTTTTTCTCCAGGGGTTAGAGACACTGTCGCTACGCATGGAGCGTCATTTCGCAAACGCCCAGAAAGTTGCCGAGTTCTTGGCGGCCAGAGAAGAAGTCGAGAGCGTGAACTATGCCGGGTTGCCGACGAGTCGGTGGTTCGACCGCGCTTCGCGATATGGCCGCGGCAAGGGCTATGGCTCGGTGCTCGCATTCGTGATCAAGGGTGGGCGTGACGCAGGTCAGAAGTTCGTCGAGGCACTCGAGTTGCACAGCCATGTGGCCAACATCGGCGACGTGCGCAGCCTCGTGATTCACCCCGCCTCGACGACCCACAGCCAGTTGACCGAGGCCGAGCAACGGGCAACCGGGGTAGAACCCGGGTTGGTGCGACTGTCGGTGGGACTTGAGTCGATTGACGACATCATCGCCGACCTTGATGCGGGGTTCCGCGCCGCCAAAGGATAATTCACCTGTTGTTTACCCAACTGCCAAGTCGGCGTCAGCCGTAGCGGCGAGGATTGGCGCCTGTGACGACGGCAACGACCCCCACCCCGCGGGAAATGACGGTCATTTATAACCGGGAAGACAAGATTTTCCGTGGCATTGTGACGGGTGGCGCGCTCACCTCGCTCGTGGTGCTTGGTCTCATCGGTCTCTTTCTCTTTCTCCGCGGCGCACAGGTATTCAACGACAAGGGAATCAGTTTCATTACTGGGGTCAACTGGACTGCCGGTACCGGTGACGGCGCCATTCTCGATGACTTTTCGATTGGCGCAATGCTCGTCGGCACCATCGTGGTGTCACTCATTGCCCTGGTGTTTGCTTTTCCACTTGCGATTGGCGGCGCTTTGTATCTCGAATTCTATGCCCCGACACGTGTGAAGAAGCCTCTGGTCACGCTGCTCGACCTCGCTGCATCGATTCCTTCGTTGATCTTCGGATTATGGGGTATCGAGATCTTCACCCGATTCGGTGAACGTTGGGCCATCCTCCTCAGCAAATGGCTCGGCTGGATCCCGATCTTCAACGTGCAGTTTGAGAACTTCGGACGCAGTCCATTCATCGCAGGTTGTGTTTTGGCCTCGCTGATTGTTCCGATCACGACCTCGGTCGCACGCGAGGTGTATTCGCGCACGCCACGCGATCTCGTCGACACCTGCTACGCCCTTGGAGGAACCAAATGGGGTGCTATTCGTTCCGTTGTCGTTCCATACGGCAAAAGCGGCGTCATCGGTGGCGCAATGCTCGGGCTCGGGCGAGCGCTCGGGGAAACGGTGGCCGTATATCTGCTCCTCAACCTGGTGTTTCGCTACAACTTCCGCATTCTCGAGTCAGAGGGCGGCAACGTCGCGTCTCTGATTGCCACCAAGTTCGGTGAAGCGACGGAATACGAGATCAAAGCCCTCGTGGCCGCCGGATTCGTGCTCTTCCTCTTGACTCTCGTCGTCAACATGACCGCAACGACCATCGTTCAACGAAGCACACCACGCGCATGACCGCCACAATCGCAGCTCCCGAACGGCCAGTTGCGGAGCCCAAAACGCCTTGGTCGCCGACTCGCTCATCGAGAATACAGACCTTTACGACATTGTTGATCGCTGGAATTGTCGCCGGAGTGTTGGTGCTGTTCACGGGAGTTGCGGGACTAGACGGTTTTGGGGTCACCTTCTTTGTTCTCTCGCTTGCGTTGGCTGTGATACGAACCGCGCGACTGGGCAGTAAAGAACGCACCGACATGCTGATGAAAGTTGTTGTCACATCAGCCGCAGTATTGGCCTTTACGCCGTGGTTGTCCATCTTTGGGTCGGTCATCTTCAAGGGATATGTCGGCATTCGACCAAACTTCTTCACTCAGGACATGGGAACAACCGTGCCGGACGACTATCTTGAATTTGGCGGCGCAATTCACGCAATTGTCGGATCACTGCTGATGGTTCTGATTGCGACAGTGGTAACTTTACCGCTCGGAATTCTCAGTGGCGTCTACCTGACCGAAGTTCGCGGACGCCTTTCATTTCTAGTTCGGTTCGTCGTTCAGTCAATGAGTGGCGTTCCGTCGATTGTTGCCGGTCTCTTCATCTACACGACACTGGTATTTGCCACAGATACCTTCAGCGGCTTGGCAGGGGCTTTGGCGCTCGCGGTGCTCATGCTTCCGACCGTTGCTCGTACGTCGGAGGAAGTTCTCAAGCTCGTTCCTGAAGACCTTCGGTCGGCTGGCTACGCGCTTGGTGCACGTCAGTGGCGCACGGCATTCATGGTAGTAATTCCAACTGTTCGTAGCGGTTTGACAACGGCAGCGATTCTTGGAATCGCACGGGTTGTTGGCGAAACTGCACCGCTGTTGTTGACGTCATTGTCGAACACTGTTGTTCGAGTGAATCCCGTTGATGGTCCCATGGCCTCACTACCCACATACATCTTCGGATATCTGCAAATTGGTACTGAAAATGCGGTTCTCCGAGCCTGGACCGGATCGCTGGTGTTGCTCTTTATCGTGCTTGTACTTTTCACACTGGCTCGTCGATTTGGCGGAAAGGACAAACGATAAACCGTGACCGACACTCCAAAGGTAATTTCTGAGAAAGGGACAACTATGTCAACTTCTGGACCAGCCACCACTGCAATGTCTGCCGTAGTCGGCGCCGAAGCTAACACATTCACTGGACTTGAGACTTGCGGTGCCCACGCGTGGTTCGGCAAGCATCACGCTCTGTCGGACGTTTCACTCAAATTTCCGAGCCGCACTGTTACTGGTTTGATTGGTCCTTCTGGCTGCGGAAAATCAACGTTCATTCGACTGCTCAATCGCATGCACGAGTTCATTCCTGGCGCCGCGATGGCGGGTGAGGTGTTGCACAACGGCTCTGACATCTATGCGCCGTCGGTTGACGCCGCCGTCGTTCGTCTCAAGATCGGCATGGTCTTCCAGAAACCAAACCCGTTTCCGGCGATGACGATTCGGGAGAACGTGTTGTCGGGCATCAAGCTCGCACACCTGAAGAAGCCCAACCACGATGACATCGTCGAGGGCTGTCTGACACGTGCGGGCCTCTGGAAAGAAGTAAAAGATCGTCTCGGTGCGTCCGGTGGTTCACTGTCGGGCGGCCAGCAACAGCGCTTGTGCATTGCACGCTCGCTCGCGGTTGAACCAGAGGTCTTGCTAATGGATGAGCCCTGTTCGGCGCTCGATCCGGGTAGCACCCTGCGAATCGAAGAAACGATTAAGGAACTCGCTGAAAAGATCACCGTCATCATCGTGACGCACAATATGCAACAGGCAAGTCGCGTAAGCGACTTCTGCGCCTTCTTCCTCACCGACGGGGGACCTGGCTATCTTGTTGAGGCAGATGCCACGCGCAAGATCTTTACGAACCCGTCGGATTCACGCACCGCTGATTACGTGCAAGGAAAGTTCGGCTGACCGTTTACTTGGAATTCACCTACTCGTAAGCCTCTCGTTGCTGAAGAGATAGGTCACCGTCAGAGAGCCTCCGTATCGTCGCTTGCGTCAGAATTAAAACATCTCACGAAGGACCCTCAATGAAAAAGAAATTCTTTAGCTTGCTCTCGATTGCGGTCGCAGGATCGCTCTCGATTGGCTCAGCCGCAATGGCAGCCACCGTAAACGGCTCGGGCGCCACGTTTCCGCAGTCGTTTCTCGCCTCGGCGACAACGGCGTTTAAGACCGCGGTTCCAGCCCACACCGTTAACTATGCAAACCCGGGTGGCGGCTCAGGTGCCGGTCAATCGGCATTCCGCAACAATACCGTCGACTATGCAGGTACCGACTCGGCGCTGACTGCTGCCACGACCCCAACCTTCGGCTGGGTCTATGTTCCCTACGTTGCCGGCGCGATCGGGATCGGTTATCGCCTTGACGAGCTCGGCGGCACGACGCTCTCGCTGAGCCCGCAAGTCATCAACGGAATTTTCGGTGGCACGATCACCAAGTGGAACGACCCGTCGATCGTTAACGACCTGAAGTCCAACCCTCTGTGGACCAACAAGAAGAAGAAGACTGACCTCAAGGGTGCCACGGCACTCATCGCGAATGCCTCTCCTGGTTCGGCAACGGTAACGGTCTCGGCTCTGCCGAGTTTGTTCCGCAGCGTAAAGGGCAAGACCGTTGAGGTTGTCGATGCCAAGACGAAGAAGTCACTCCGTAAGGCTGCATTCAGTAAGGCTGAAGTTGGTCTGACGTTCCCGGCCAAGGCTGGCGTCGACTATTCAGTGCGCCTTGATGGAAAGGAAGTTGCAGTGTTCGCAGAGACGACCGTGAACATGCCAGACAAGGACATCGTCGTGGTGTATCGCTCCGACGGTTCGGGCACAACCAACAACTTCTGCAACTACATCCGCAACGCTGCGAACAGCGACTGGGTCGCCAATAACTCCTTCACCTCGTGTATTCCTGGTGGATCAGCGCGAGTTGCATCATTCGGTGGACGTTTCCAGGGCCAGAGTGGCTCTGCCAACGTCTCGAACTATGTCGCTGACACCAACGGTACTATCGGCTATGCCGAGACGTCGTTCTTCACTGACCCAACTCGCGCTGCGAAGGGCGTGAAGATGGCAACGGTGCGAAATGCTGCAGGTCGCTATGTCGCAGCAACTGCTGCGGCCTACAACTCGTTCCTTGGTGGTGCAACATGGGACGCCGCTACAGGTTTTGCCACGTTTAACTTCAACCAGGCAACTAACACCACGGCGTACCCGATCGGTGCAGTGACGTACTTCCTTGCCAAGACGGCGAAGTCCGAGAACAACGCTGTGGTGCAGCAGTTTGCCAAGTGGATTCTCGAAGACTTCGGTCCGAAGAATGCCGAGGCGCTCGGTTATGTAGCCCTCGACGGTAAGGCGAAGGAAATCGGCCTCGCCCAAGTCGCGAAAATCAACGCTCAATAACTACAGAGGCTTCGCGGTAACCCGAAGCACGCGAAGGGCCCCGGGCGAAAGCCCGGGGCCTTTCTTATGCGGGGGCCACCGCGGTCTCCTCTGCGGCTGGTGTAGTGCGCTGGTGTTAGCGACGCAGCAGTCGGAGTATCGGCAGCGCAAGTGCCAGACCGACAAGTTGCATCACGATGAACATCGGCACCGACTCGGGGGCGATGCCAGCGAAAGAATCGCTGAACGCGCGAGCAATGGTGACGGCTGGGTTCGCCAGCGAAGTCGACGACGTGAACCAATAGGCACCGCCGATCCACACGCCGACGGCCAGCGGCACCGATTCGGCGCGATGCTTGCCAATGAGAAAGATCACGAGCAGCAGGCCGAACGTGGCAACCACTTCGCCCAACCAGATACCACCACCGTCGCGAATTTTGGTCGATGGCCCGAGCGGGTCGAGGTCAAACATGAGGTTCGCTACGAATGCGCCGAGGGTTCCCCCGATGGTTTGTACCACGAAGTAGGGCAGCACGTCGCTGAACGTGCGGCGGTTCAATACGCAATCGGCAATGGTGACGATGGGATTGAACTGGGCACCAGAGATCGGGCCGAACATCATGATCAAAGCGATGAGCGCGCCGACCGTTGCGCCGGCATTAGCCAGCAGTTGAATAGCGATGTCGTCGGTGAGATTGGTCGCCATGATGCCCGAGCCCACCACGCTGACGATGAGCAGTGTGGTGCCGAGACCCTCTGCGACGAGTCGCACCGCCAACGACGGCGCGCTCGGGGCCCCCGTTGGGGCGCTGGCCGGGCTCACTGAGTGCTGACTCCCATATCGCGAATCAAGTCTTCCACTCGCTGCTTGATCGCATCGCGAATGGGGCGTACCGCAGCCACGTCGAGGCCAGCTGGGTCGTCGAGCGCCCAGTCTTCGTAACGCTTGCCGGGGAAGATCGGGCAGGTGTCGCCACAACCCATGGTGATGACCACGTCAGCGGCTTGCACGATTTCGACCGCGAACGGCTTGGGAAATTCGGTGGCGATATCGATGCCGACTTCCTGCATCGCGGCCACGGCTGCGGCGTTGAGATCTTTGCCAGGCAGCGAGCCGCCCGAGTACACCTCGATGCGACCCTTGGACAGGGTTCGTAGCCAGCCGGCCGCCATCTGCGAACGACCCGCGTTGTGCACGCATACAAAGAGCACCGACGGCGGGGTGTCGGTGATGAGACCGCGCACCTTGGCGAGAGCACGAAGCCGGTCGTCGGCATATCGCGTGGTGAAGACGGGCACGAAGCTGCGCACCTTGGCGTCGGCGAAGCTGTTGTATGAGTCGGTGACGATAGGGCGAATGTCGGTTTCATCAAACTTGCCGGCATATTTGCGGGCGAGTTGCGACACCGAGTGATCGATGATTTCGCTCTCTTCGGTTGGTTGATACAGGCTCATTGCTGGTTTCCTTTCGTGGTAGTTGGGTGTTTGGCTACGGCGAGCGGTGAGATTCGTTCGGCGAGCTCTTCGTATGCCCGCTCAAATGCCCGAGTAGAGCCGATCGCGACGGGGTCGGGCACCGACCAGTGCAGGCGAGACATCGGCTGTGTGCTGGGGCTTGCGATGGTGCGCGACAGGTCGTCGTGGGCCTGGTCGCAGACGGTGATAACGGTGGCACCGCGGAAGAGGCTGGCAGTTGCGTGACGTGGCTCGGCGTGCTTGAGGTTGAGTCCGCGGCGACGGGCAGTTTCGAGTGCCAAGGGGTGCACACGTTCGGCTGGTTCGGTGCCCGCACTGCTAGCTGGCTGACCGGTGAGCTGCTGCCACAGGCCGGCCGCCAGTTGCGAACGCGCTGAATTGTGGGTGCAAACGAACACCACATTGCGCGGCGTTGTGCGTGGGGCGAGCAGGTGGCGGTGTTGCGGCACCAATCGCACGAATCGCTTGCGGCCATCGGCATGCGAGGTG
>RGSV01000350.1 GCA_010025655.1 Acidimicrobiia bacterium | reverse complement strand
AGTGCGTAGTGTGCGCAATCGACGCAAAGCGTCGCGTGGACACAGATGCGAAACGGCGTGCCGGCGGCTATGAGGTGTACCTGCACGGTGGTCGCACCGCCACGGGCATCGATGCCGTCGAATGGGCCACGCGCGCCGTCCAACTTGGCGCGGGTGAGATTCTGCTCACCTCGATGGACCGCGACGGCACCCGCGAAGGCTTTGATCTGCAACTCACCCGTGCGGTGGTCGACGCCGTCACTGTTCCGGTGATCGCGAGCGGCGGGGTTGGTTCACTTGACCACCTTGCTGACGGGGTGCTCGTTGGCGGGGCCGATGCGGTGCTTGCGGCGTCGATCTTCCACTTCGGCGAATTCAGCGTGGCACAGGCCAAAGCAGCGATGGTGGCTCGCGGTGTGCGCGTGCGACCCGCACGCTAGAGACGCGGTGTCGCCCCGGCCCTGCTCGGTAGTGGATAGATAGCCTGACGCAAATGTCTGACGACCAGAAACTGCCGATCAAGATGTTGAATGATCGACTGCTCGTCAAGATTCCGACGTCAGAAGGCGAGCGCCGTTCAGGTGGCGGCATTTTGATTCCTGCTACGGCGCAAGTCGCCAAACGATTGGTGTGGGCCGAAGTCGTTGCGCTCGGCCAAAGTGTGCGCGCCGCTGAAGTTGGTGACCGTGTGCTCTTTAGCCCAGACGATCGATATGAGGTCGAAGTCGGTGGCAGCGACTACATCATGTTGCGCGAGCGCGACCTGCACGCCGTTGCTGCTTCGCGCATCGAGGCGAGCACCGGTCTGTACTTATAGGCGTTCGCGTGCGCATCTCGCCGAGTCGCGAAGAGTTCCGTACGCTGGCAGCGGCGCATGGCGCGGTGCCCGTGTGGTGCGAAGTAGTCGCCGACCAACACACACCTGTTGGCTCATTTCTCGCGCTGGTGGGTGACGAGCCGGGCTTCTTGCTCGAGTCGGTCGAACACGGCGAGCGCTGGGCGCGCTTCAGTTTCGTCGGATGCCGCCCGCGTGCCGAGATCGCGCTCATCGACGGCAAGGTGCAAACGAGTGGCGCGGTGCCAAAGAACGTTCCAACCGACCGCGGGTTTCTCGCCGCACTCGAGGCAATGCTCGCAGCGTATTCGTCGCCTGTCGTGCCAG
>RGSV01000349.1 GCA_010025655.1 Acidimicrobiia bacterium | reverse complement strand
TCGCCCCGGGCGCAAGAGCGCGGGGTCGAGAATGTCGGGTCGGTTGGTCGCCGCCATCACGACGACACCTTCCGATGATTCGAAGCCATCCATTTCTGACAGCATTTGGTTCAGCGTCTGCTCACGTTCGTCGTGGCCGCCACCAAGCCCCGCACCGCGCTTGCGACCGATCGAGTCGATTTCGTCGATGAAGATGATCGCGCGGCCCATCTTGCGCGCCTGCTGGAAGAGGTCGCGCACCCGCGACGCACCGACGCCGACGAACATTTCCATGAAGTCAGAACCCGTCACCGACAGAAAACCGACACCCGCTTCACCGGCGACCGCGCGCGCAAAGAGGGTCTTGCCGGTGCCTGGCGGGCCGACGAGTAATACGCCTTTGGGCACGCGCGCACCGATTTCTTTGAAGCGCTCGGGCATGCGCAAGAAGTCGACGACTTCGCGAATCTCTTGTTTGACGCCTTCGTAGCCCGCGACATCGGCAAACGTAGTCGACGGTTTGTCGGCCTGGTATGGCTTGGCGCGACTGCGCCCGATCGACATGATGTTGCCGGCTTGGCCCATGGCGCGGCGTTGCATCCACAAGAAGAACGCCATGATCAAAAAGAACGGCAGCAGAATCGGTATCAGATTGGTGAAGAAGTTGCCCTGCGGCGTGCTGTAGTCGTAGTCGACACCCTTCGACTTGAGCAGTTGCTCGTCGGCGTCAGACAGCATCGTTGCGCCAGTGGTGACGAAGTCGCGACCATCGGCGAGCGTGCCCGAAATCTGGTTGTTCAGGTTGTTGATCGACACTTGGCGAACCTCGCCAGACTCGACCAGTTCGAGGAACTCGGTGTAGGTCAGCCGTGTGCGCTCGGGAGTCGGCATGAGTCGCGGGCCGACGATGAGCACAGCTGCGAACGCGATGAGCGCCCACACGGCCCACCGCGGCATGCCGGGCTTGTCGTCACCGCCCTGCGACGAACGGTTGCGCATGAACCGCGGTCGACGCGGCGACGACGGTGGTGGCGGCCACGACGAACGTGAGCAGACGCTGAACCAGATGCTTTCAGAAATGGATGGCTTCGAATCATCGGAAGGTGTCGTCGTGATGGCGGCGACCAACCGACCCGACATTCTCGACCCCGCGCTCTTGCGCCCGGGGCGA
>RGSV01000348.1 GCA_010025655.1 Acidimicrobiia bacterium | reverse complement strand
TCTTCATGTCGTAAGGCATGTTTGGTGTCGCTGGCAAGATGCTGCGCAGCGACTCACAAAGTCGTGTCGGGCTATCAGTTGATTCCGTTGCGGGCGGTGCTGACAAGTTGTTCTGCGGCAAGAAGCCCAGCAAGAATCGCACGTCGGCAAGACATGCCTGTTCGTCAGCCGAAACGAACGTCGCGACGCCGCTCTTTGACGCGTGGCTGACCGCACCACCAAGTTCTTCGAGGGTCACATCTTCACCCGTCACCGTCTTTACGACGTCAGGGCCGGTGATGAACATGTGGCTGGTTTCGCGCACCATAAAAATAAAGTCCGTCATCGCTGGCGAATACACCGCGCCACCCGCGCACGGCCCAAGAATCACAGAAATTTGTGGGATCACCCCTGATGACTGCACGTTGCGCCAGAAGATGCCGCCGTAGCTGGCGAGCGAGACCACGCCTTCTTGAATACGCGCGCCGGCTCCGTCATTGAGACCAATCACTGGTGCGCCGGTCTTCAGTGCAAGATCCATCAACTTGTGGATCTTCTCGGCGAACACTTCACCGAGTGCTCCGCCGAAGACGGTGAAGTCTTGACTGAAGACGAACACCTTTCGCCCGTCGATGGTGCCCCAACCGGTGATCACACCGTCGGTGTACGGGCGTTCCTCGAGACCGGCGGCATGTGCACGATGTCGGGCGAGCAGATCAAGTTCGTGAAAGCTGCCTGGGTCAAGCAGCGCATCGAGCCGTTCACGCGCGAGCATCTTGCCTTTCTCATGCTGTCGCTCGACCGCGCGCGGAGAACCTGCGTTTCTGGCTTCGTGTTTGCGTGCCTCGAGGTCGGCGAGGCGGTCGCCAGTCGGGTTCACGGCCACGTCAGAACGCTAGTTGGCGGCCTGCAGCACTGCGTCGTCAACCACCGACGAGTGTCGTCTGGGTGCCGACGAGTGATTCCGTAACGGTGATGGTGGTGCCGAGCGTCGTGAGATCACCTGTGGTCGTTGTGCCGACGATCTCGACATTCCACACACCGGCAACGGGGAAGACGAGCCCACCGTCGACGGGCGCAACTGCTGCACCAGCGAAACGTAGCGGCATGATGAGCGCGATACCTGCATACCCTTCGGCTTGGGGAACAAGCCGCACTTCGAAGTTGTTGATGCGTTTGGGCTCGAGCAA
>RGSV01000347.1 GCA_010025655.1 Acidimicrobiia bacterium | reverse complement strand
TCGGCGTACTTCTGCGCTGCAGTGGCACCACGGTGTCGCTCGGCTCCCCCGTCGTCGCCGTCGATGCCCAAACCGTGTCGGCGCCGCTCGCGTCGATTCCGCCGGCTGGTCAGTGCACCGTCACATGGGTGATCAACCGTGATATCGGCAGTCTCGGCACGTTCAATTTCACGCTGCTCATCACCACGCAGACCACACTGGCGGCGAATCTCGACACGACTGACACCACCGTGGTTGGCGAGATCATCAGCATTACAGCAGCACCCGAACCACGGCTCGGCCTCTTGCTTGGTTTGCTGCGCATCCTCGAATATCTCTTCGTTGCCTGCGTCGTCGGCGGCCTGCTCTACATCGTGATCGGCTGGCCCGAAGGTTTCGAATACGACACGACGCAGCGGTTCTTGCGTCTGTCGTGGTTCGCCGCCCTTGGGTCGTTGTTCTTGGTGGTTGCGGTGAACTCGGCCCGAGCAAGTGGTGACTCATTCGTTGCATCACTCAACCCCTTTACGTGGTTTGGTGGGCTCAACTCGGCGGGTGGCATCGTGTTGTTGCTGCGATTCGTGCTCGTTGCCGGCACCGCGGCGGTGGCCTTCGCCCCGCGGCGAATCTTGCAACCCGAAACACAGGTGCCAGCAATCTTGTATCTGCTCGCCGTGGCGGCAACCTACGGCTTGACACGCGTCGGGCAAAACCTGCCGGTCTTCACCTACATCATCGGCATCTTTCACGCATGGGGAATCGTGCTGTGGATTGGTGCACTCGCGTTGTTGGTGCGCGCGACTCTCGCTGGGCCTGGTGATCGTGATCTCGTCGACGCGGTGCGCTATTTCGTGCGACTATCACCGCTTCTGATGCTCGTCACTATCGTCACCGGCCTCGTGCAGGTGTATCTCACTGACGGTGCGGCAATCTTCACGAGCAGTCATGGGCGCGCGAATGTGCTGACGCTCGTCATCGTCGCCGTGATGGTGTGGCTGATGCTCTTGGTGCGCAACTTCTCAGCCAACCGACTCGGCCGCGAACGACGTCTGACTGCGCAGATGGCGTGGCGACTGCGACGGGCGCTCACTGCACAGGTAATCGTCGGCATTCTGGTGCTCGGTGCAACGTCGTGGGCTGCATCAATGCGGCCACCAAAAGCCGTGGCGAAGCGAGCGACTCCGACCGCGA
>RGSV01000346.1 GCA_010025655.1 Acidimicrobiia bacterium | reverse complement strand
CGGGTCTCTCCATTGAAGAACGTGAACAAGTGCTCGGCGACTGTCACGCCCAGGGTTTCTTGTGTCGACAAAGTGAGGGATGGCACCACAGTGAGATACCGCATTCGCCGTAGCGACAAATGAGAGAGCCGGAATGATCACCTCATCGCCATTAGCTACACCTATTG
Source organism: Acidimicrobiia bacterium (assembly GCA_010025655.1). GTDB lineage: Bacteria > Actinomycetota > Acidimicrobiia > Acidimicrobiales > Ilumatobacteraceae > F1-60-MAGs027. The sequence continues at coordinate 1,004 of RGSV01000346.1, read as the reverse complement.
CATGCAAAGCAAGTTGCAGTGCTGATGTTCCGCTCGCCATCGCAACTGCGTACTTTGCATTGGTGTACGAACATAAATCGCTCTCGAACTGACCAACGTACGACCCGACAGACGACACCCAGCCACTCTTTAGGCAGTCGCTTACCAGCCTCTCTTCCTCGTCGGTGATCTCTGGTTCATGTAGCGCCACGGGTCGCTGGATATCTGCACCCAACACGTCGTTCAGAGCTGCAGTGAGTTCGCTGCTATATCGCACCACAGTCACGTTCAGACGTTGTAGCGCGCGACCTTGTAGCGCGAGAGGTTTGCTTCATCAGAGAACCATGCAATGGTCTTCTGCAATCCGAGTTCAAATCCCGATGCACCTGAAAACTCAGCCCGCCAGCCAAATGACGAAGAGAACTTCGCAACGTTCACGCTGAGTCGTTCGACTTCAGAACTTCCGGGTCGCAAGCGTTGCTCGTCTGTAGTCAGTCGAGGGACCTTGCCCATCAGTCTGCCGATGAGTTGAGCAGTCTCCTCGATAGAGACTTCATATCCACTGCCGAAGTTGAACGTTTCGCCGACACCACATTCTGATGTGATGGCAGTTACAAAGGCGGATACCGTGTCTTCAACAAAGCAGAAATCTCGGGTTGGATGAAGTGCTCCAAGCCGAACCTCATTACCGCGCAGCAGCTGCGTGATGATTGTCGGAATCACTGCCCGAGCCGACTGTCGAGGACCATACGTATTAAATGGTCGGGCAACCACTGTCGATAACCCGTAAGCGGCATGAAAGCTCAACGCAAGTTGGTCGGCTGCAGTTTTGGACGCCGCATATGGCGACTGTGCGCTCAACGGATGTTGTTCGTCAATCGGAACATACCGTGCTGAGCCGTAGACCTCACTCGTAGAGGTTTGGACGAATCGATCAATCCCAAAATCGCGTGCTGCATTGAGCATGTTCAGGGTTCCACGAACATTGGTATCGACGTAAGAGTCCGGTGCTTCGAACGAATACG
>RGSV01000345.1 GCA_010025655.1 Acidimicrobiia bacterium | reverse complement strand
GAAGTCGGTGGCGCGATGGGCGAGGGCGGCACCCTGAGCACGATCGTGGGTCACGAGCACCACCGTGGTTTGCAATTGATCAAACAACAGTCGCAGGTCGGTGAGCAGACGGTCATGCAGTGAGTCGTCGAGGCCCGTGAGTGGTTCGTCGAGCAGCACTACACGCGGCGATGCTGCGAGCGCTCGGGCGAGCGCGACGCGCTTTGCTTCTCCACCTGACAGTGAGTCGATTGACCGTTGCGAAAAGCCGCCCAACCCCACTTGCTCAAGCCAATCGTTGGCATGTCTACGACGCTCGTGGCGTGCCATACCTTGCACACGCAGTGAGTAGGTCACGTTGTCAGCGACATCGAAGTGCGGGAAGAGTCGGTCGTCTTGAAACACCAAGCCGATGCCACGGCGATGCGTAGCAGTCGTGGTGACCTCGACGCCATCGAGCACTATCTGTCCCTCATCGACGGTGACCAAACCGGCGATGGCGTGCAACAGCGTGGTCTTGCCACAGCCACTTGGGCCATGCACTGCGACTCGCTCACCCAGCTCGACATGTAGACGAGCACGACGAAAGACGACGCGGTCTCCACGTCGCACCGTGAGATCAACGACGTCAAGCATTGGCGCTCTCTTCGGTGTGAGTGTGGTTGCGCGCGCCAGATTCGACGAGCAACAGAGCAGTGATGCACGCAGCCACGAGCACGGTCGCGAGCACAAATGCTTGCGTGCGCACGAGAAACGTTGCGAAAAGCCGCCCAACCCCACTTGCTCAAGCCAGTCGTCGGCGTGTCGATGACGCTCGTGGCGAGCCATACCCTGCACACGCAGCGAGTAAGCCACGTTGTCGGCGACATCGAAGTGGGGGAAGAGTCGGTCGTCTTGAAACACCAAACCGATGCCCCGGCGATGCGCAGCGGTCGCAGTGACATCGACGCCATCGAGCACGATTTGACCCGTATCGACACTGATCAAACCGGCGATGGCGTGCAACAGAGTTGTTTTGCCACACCCACTCGGGCCGTGCACTGCGACTCGCTCGCCCTGCTCGACGTGGAGACGAGCACCACGAAAGACGACACGGTCGCCCCGCCGCACCGTGAGATTAACGACGTCAAGCATGGGTGTTGTCTCGAGGTTGAGTGTGGTTGCGCGCGCCAGATTCGACGAGCAACAGAGCAGTGATGCACGCAGCCACGAGCACGGTCG
>RGSV01000344.1 GCA_010025655.1 Acidimicrobiia bacterium | reverse complement strand
CGCATCTGAATAACGCGACCAAGAACGTCGCCGTGCGGTAACTCGCGCACGACGAGCGCTCGCTTCAGCCAGCGATCAGTGCCGTCATAGCGAGGCATGAATGGCGTGCGACCATGCACCGCGCGGTCGTTATCAATCACGAGTACGTCGCCGTCACTGAGCACCACACGTTGTGTCGCCAACTTCACGGCGCGATGCAGCTCAGCAAGGGCAGCCTGCGCACGTTCGGTGGTGCCGCGCATCAAGAGTTCGTCGTAGACGAGCACCCACGCGCCGTTCGTGAACGTCAGCGGCTGCACGACGACCTCGGCGTCTGGCTCACCTTTCGTCATGAAGCTTGGATCGACCGTGGTCACGAAGTCGGTCGTCTGCAGCACCGCGAGATGTTCAATTGAGAGCAGTTCGACGATGTCATTTACATCTGCATAGGTCGTTGCCGCAGCCGCGTCTCCACGCAGGCACAGCAGCACGACATAGCGCGGTCGGTGACGATGAAAAGCGGTTTCGGTATGACTGCCGAGCATCACCTTTGACGAGGTGGAGACTTGCGCAGTCTCACTGGCGCGCACCGGAAAGATGTCTTGCACCAGCCGGCCGTTCTGCTCACGGTCATAGCCCACGGCGTATCCGATGTCGTTGGCGAACTGCAGCAGCGCGCGAGTTGCAGCCGGGCACGCATCATCGACGAGCTGCTGCAACGGTGTTGCGGGAACGCTGCCGGTGAAGTATTTTGAGATCAACGTGACGGCGGAGTTACTCGCCCGATTCGTCGTGGCGGGTCGCGGTGGGGTGAGCAAGCTCGGCGAGGTCATATACCCAGCCTGACGGGTAGTGCACTGCGAAAAGCGCAGAGAAGTGGCGTAGAATCGCCTTATGACTGCGGAAAGCACTGTTATAGACAAGACAGACCGAGAGATTCTCAGCGTTCTTAAATCTGACGCCCGAATTCCTTGGCAGATGCTTGGCGAGCGCGTCGGGCTCTCTGCCAACGCGGCAGCCGATCGCGTGCGCCGTTTGCTCCGCCGCGGAGTGATCACGCGATTCACCACGGTGGTCGACCAACGGCTGCTCGGCCGATCGCTTACGGCCATCGTCGATGCACGAATCAATACCACTGCGAAATTCGACGACGCGTTGCGCCGGCGCGATGATGTGGTGTGGGCCGCCCACGTGACGGGTGTGCCCGACGTCAAGGTGATG
>RGSV01000343.1 GCA_010025655.1 Acidimicrobiia bacterium | reverse complement strand
TCTCGGCGCGCTGCACTCGGTGCACTGGTGAGCCCGAGCGCGAGAGTTCGTGGGTCTCACCAGGGAATCTGTAGAACGTCACATCTTTGCCGAGCAGTCGCATGGCGACGAAAAGCTCTTCGGCTTGTGAGATGGGGCAGCGCAAGTCGTCTTCACTATGGATAATGAGAAACGGCACGTTGATGTTGCGCACGTGTCGAATCGGTGACATGCGTTTGTAGTCCTCTTCACCGTCGAGGTGGTTCGGGCCGTGCTCGACGCGAAAGACCGTGCCGATGTCGCTCGACCATTCTTCCGACAACATGTTGTTGACAGCGCGCTCGGAGCAGATCGCCTTGAACTTCTCGCCGTGACAGCCCGCGAGCATCGTCGCCATGTAACCGCCGTAACTTCCGCCGAGCATGCCGACACGGGTGGCGTCGCAGAATGAGTACTTCGCCAGCGCGCCGTCGAGCACTGCGAGCACGTCTTTCACGTCGGCGTCTCCCCAGCCAGTGCCTGGTGCAACGGGGTGCTCGCGACCAAGGATTGCCTGACCCCACGCCTGCTCGCGACCACTTGATCCGCGCGGGTTGCTCATCAGCACGACGAAACCGGCGGTTGCCTGCATCTGTGCTTCGTCGAAATACGTCTCGCCGTATTGCGTATGCGGGCCACCGTGCACATTGAGCAACACCGGATACTTCTTCTTCGGGTCAAAATCTTTCGGCTTCATGATCCAGGCGTCGATTTCTGCGGGGCCGCCGGTGTAGGTCGAACCGCACGGCACGGTGAAGTGCTCCCATGTTTGTGGAGCCGTTTCAGCAATGAGGTTGGCGCCAAGATCGCTAAGTTTGCGTTCTTTGCCGGCGACGATGGCATAAGCCTCGGTCAGTTGGTTCACCGCACTCGCAACGAAGCCGACGACGCCGCCTGCGGCGTGCACCATCTTGACGATGCGGCGACCGGTCGTGAGCCACTCTGGTGCTGTCTTGCCCGTCGGGTCGACCTTCACTACGTGTGCTGTACCGCGATCTTCGGCGTAAGCGAGCAGCGAGCCATCAGGCATCCAGATTGGTGCGATGCTGCCTGCCGTAGTTGCGAACGTGCGGTCGAGGGCGCGCGACACCCATTGGCGCTTCTTCGTTGCAATGTCGAGCACGCCCACGTGATCGTTCTGCGGTGAAGTGAGCGGGTCATCCTGGCCGATAAACGCGACGTG
>RGSV01000342.1 GCA_010025655.1 Acidimicrobiia bacterium | reverse complement strand
CAGTTGGCGCGGTGTAGAAGATGGTAACCTTGTACTTTTCAATCAGCGACCATATGCGGTCGTTGGCCGGAAAGTTTGGCACACCCTCATACATCACTTGCGTGGCGCCATTCGCGAGCGGGCCGTACACGATGTAGCTGTGGCCCGTCACCCAGCCGACATCAGCGGTGCACCAGAACACATCTTCAGGCTTGTGATCGAACACATACTTGAACGTCGTTGCCACCTGAGTGAGATAACCGCCGGTCGAATGCATGATGCCCTTGGGCTTGCCGGTCGTACCCGATGTATAGAGGAGGAAGAGTAAGTGCTCGGCATCCATTGGTTCAGCCGGGCACACGGCAGCGGCTGTGGCCATCATCTCGTGATACCAGTGATCGCGACCGGCAGTCATGGCGACAGGATTTCCGCCTCGTCGCACCACGACAACGTGTTCGATCGTGGGGGCATTGGCGACTGCTTCGTCTGCCTGTGGCTTGAGCGGGAACACTTCGCCACGCCGCCAGCCACCATCAGCGGTGATCAGTACCTTCGCTGAAGCATCGTTGATGCGGTCGGCGAGGGCTTGGGCAGAAAAGCCACCGAACACCACGCTGTGCGCTGCACCAATGCGGGCACAGGCGAGCATCGCGACGGCCGCCTCAGGAATCATCGGCAGATAGATATTGACGCGGTCACCCTTGCGCACACCGAGTGACATCAACACGTTGGCAAAACGCTGCGTTTCGTCTAGCAGCTCGGCATACGTAACGGTGCGCGTGTCGCCCGGCTCGCCCTCCCAATGAAAGGCGACCTTGCTGCCACGACCAGCCAGCACATGGCGATCGAGACAGTTGTACGAGACGTTCAGCGATCCGCCCAGGAACCACTTTGCGTACGGCAACTTCCATTCGCACACCGTGTGCCAGGGTGTTGCCCAGTCAAGCAATTCCTTTGCGTGGCGTGCCCAATAGGCCTGATAGTCACGACGACCTTCGTCGTGCAATGACGTGTCGCTCACATGAGCAGCAGCCGCAAACTCGCGCGACGGTGGAAACTTTCGTCCCTCGTGCCCCAGTGCCTCAATCATGATTCATTCTCCTCTCTTGCGACCAACACATACAGGTCGTCAATAGTGAGGGCTTCAACGCTCCTGCCAAGTTTCGCTTTAGCGTCGCTCCACTCTTGCTCATTTGCAATAAAGACATAGCCAAAGCACAGTTTCCCCATGCTCCATGTAAGTCTTGCCA
>RGSV01000341.1 GCA_010025655.1 Acidimicrobiia bacterium | reverse complement strand
ACGTGCCTGAAAGTGCGGCGAGTGCCCCACCGTAGATCCACACCTGCGAGATGACGCGTTCAACGTTGATACCCGACGACTCGGCGAGATCTTTATTGTCGCTGACTGCACGCATGGCGCGACCCGTGCGGGTGCGGGTGAGCCCGAGACCGACAGCGATGAGGATGACGACCGATACTGCCATTGCCGTCGCGTCGCGACTGGTGAGTTCCATACCCAGAAATTCGTTTGCGCGTTGGGCTGCGTAATCCTTGTAGACGCGATAACGACTACCGAAGTAGTAAACGAACACATATCGCAGCAGAATCGAAAGACCGATTGTCATCACCATCTGTGCGAGGAGCGACACGCCAGCATTGCGCGCCGTGCGAAACACCACACGATTAAGCACATAGCCCATGACGCCTCCCATGATCGTGGCGAGCAGGGTGGCGAAGACGAAGTTGACTCCCCCGCCGAACGGTGGCGGTAGAGCTGACAAGAAGCCGAACGTGGCGACCAGGCCGTAGATGTTGAAGAAGTACGCCATCAACGTGCCCCAGGTAATGAGCTCAGCGTGTGCGAAGTTCACCAAACCCGTTGTGCCGAAGATGAGCGACAAGCCAATCGCCGCCATCGCAAGATAGAGCCCGAGCTTAATTCCTTCGAGCGTCAACTGGCTGATGCGTCGCACCGAGAAATTGCTCTCGGCGCCTTGAGCGCCACCATCTCCGAACACCAAGGGGAAGATGACTCGCTGATCAGCGTTCTCACTCACTTTCGCTTGCAACGTGGCGCGTTCAGGGTCCTTTAATGCAACACCATCGGGCAAAGTAGCGATATCAAGCCTGATGGTGTATTCGCCGGGCCCAGGAACTGGGATTCGAAAACTTCCGTCGGCGTCGGTGGTAGCGCCTCCGACATCGTCAATCGACACGTCGACATCGGCCACGAAGACTTTGTTTCCCGCCGCATCGGTGTATTGCAACTGACCGATCACTCCGAGGTCATCAGAGAATCAACGCGTGCAACGCGCCTTTGAGTGGTTTCTCTTTCTCGCGATTCTGCAGGGCGGGCTTGGGTATCTGCAGTACTTCACTGGGGTGCCCATGCCTTTGGTGGCACTGCACGTGGCGCTCAGCGTCGTGGTGTGGCTGGCAGCATTGCGCTTGGCGACCATTGCTCGGCGCTATGGCTCGTGTGACACAATGGCGTAATGCCAAGGTGGGGTAGGCGATCAGCCGTTGCGTT
>RGSV01000035.1 GCA_010025655.1 Acidimicrobiia bacterium | reverse complement strand
ACTCGCCGCGCGGCGAGTCGAACTAGCCCTGCACCGATTCGACGAGTCTGCGGGCGATCACTTTGAGGCACAGTGTTTCGTCAGCACCTTCAAAGATTGAGAGCACGCGCGCATCGACATACATGCGGCTGACGGGGTATTCCTCGGCGTAGCCGTAGCCGCCATGAATCTGCATCGCCTCGCGTGTGACCCACTCGGCGGCCTTGCACACGTAGGCCTTCACCATGCTGGCCTCCATCGCGCCTTCGCCCTTGCCCATCATCTTGGCGACGGCGTAACTGAACTGCCGTGCTGCCTGAATGATCACCGCCATGCGACCGAGCTTCACTTGCGTGAGTTCGTAGTCGACGATGTCTTTGCCGAACACGCTGCGGTTCTGCGCGTAGTCGAGGGCTGCCTCGTAAGCGGCTTGCATCAGGCCGACGGCGCGAGCGGCAGTTTGTAGACGGCCGTTTTCGAAACCCTCCATCTGGAAGTAGAAGCCCTTGCCGAGACCCGCGCTTTCACCGATGAGGTGATTGGCGGGCACGAACCAGTCTTCAATTGCGATTTCGTAGGAATGCATGCCGCGATAGCCGATGGTGTCGATCGGGCGGCCTTCCATCTTTCCGCCGCCGGGCTGGGTGAACGCAAACCCATGCGCATCGCCGAGGGGCTTGGGCACGATGAAGAGACTGAGGCCGCGATGCGACTTGCTTCGATCGGGGTCGGTGCGAGCGAGCAACATGAGCACGTTGGCGCGCGCTGCGAATGTGCACCATGTTTTCACGCCGTTGATGACGTAACCGTCGACGCCGTCGCGCGACGCGGCAACAGCGGTGGTCTTCAGCGAAGCGACGTCGCTGCCGTAGTCGGGTTCGGTCACTGCAACTGCAGCCATCACTTCGGCGGTCGCGAGTTTGGGTAACCACTCGTGCTTCTGCGCCTCGGTGCCACCCTTGACGAGGGCGCGGGCGAGAATCTCGGGTCGCGTGATGAGCGAGCCGCCGATGCCGAGTGACGCACGCGAGAGCTCTTCGGTGGCGACGCAGCTCGCCATGTATTCGCCCTCACCGCCCTCGCTGAAGCCGCCGTACTCGGCCGGAATCGAGAGACCGAACGCCCCGATGTCAGCGAGACCGCCGATAACTTCTTCGGGCACATCGGCGTTTTCACGGTGCACATGTTCGGCGTGGCGTGCCACCACCTTCTTGCCGAAACTGCGGAAGGTGTCTTGCACCATCTCATAATCTCCGTCGAGGTGCCGCGGGCCGGCCTGCATCGCGAGCGAGGCGAGCAACGTCGGAGCACGGTACGTGCCGACGAACTCGTCGAACGAAGCAAGTTCGCTCAGCTGCACCGACCACATCGTCTCGCGACCGAGCAATCGGGTCGCAAAGTCGTGCACCATGTCGGCGACGAACGCACAGGTGATGGTCGCCTCGACGTCACCCTTGTTGCCGTAGTCGATGAGTGAACGTGCCGTCTCGAGTGCGGCGCTCGCATGTGCAAGGTCGTAGGCGAGCACTTGCTGCTTCTCGGGGCCGCCACTTTCGGCCAGACGCATGGTGGCGCGACGCAACATGTTTGCGACACCTTCGATGATTGTGGCGGCGGTGGCGAGGTCGCGCTGCGCTTCGGGCACATCGCCACGGTAGTGACCCAACGCACGCGACACGCCAGTCGTTCTGCCACTTCGTGTCGGTCTGTGCGTGGCGCATGGCACGCTTATCACTTACGCTGGACTAATGCTGAAAGCCCTGCGGTGGGTGCTTTTTGCCGTCGTCTTCTATTTCTTCGTCTTGCCGCTCATCCCGGCGTTTCGCAATGCCGTAGCCGATCTTCGCCAGATCGACCCCGTGCTGCTCGTTGCAGCCATCGGGCTCGAGTTCGTCGCTCTCTACTGCTACACCTTGCTTACCCATGCCGCCCTGGGGCCTACCGCGAGTCGCTTGACGCGCTTTGACTTGTTCCGCATTCAACTGAGCACAAGAGCGCTGGGCAGCATCTTGCCGGGGGGTAGCGCGGCGAGCAACGCACTCGGGTTTCGGTTGATCACGTCGTCGGGAATTCCTAAATCTGATGCCGGCTTTGCGTTGGCAACCGCTGGTATCGGCTCGGCGGTGATTCTGAACGCACTGCTGTGGATCGGTTTGATCGTCTCGATTCCGCTGCGTGGCTCGAGCCCGATTTACGGCACGGCCGCCGTAGCCGGAGTGGTGTTGATGGCAATTGCTGGCGCAATCGTCTTTGGTCTCATCGACGACAAGGGTCGACTGCACCGAGTCGTGCGTTGGTTCTATAACCGCATCGGTCGTGACGGTGAATCGGCGGCGACGCTGCTCGACCATCTCGGTGAGCGCGTGCGAGGTCTCGTTGCCGAGCGTGACGTGTTGCGGCGTGTGATCGTGTGGGGCACCACCAACTGGTTGCTCGACCTGCTGGCACTCTGGCTCTTCTTGCGCGCCTTCGGTGGTGAAGTTGCACCAGACGGACTGCTTGTGGCGTTTGGGTTGGCGAATGTGCTGGCATCGATTCCGATAACTCCGGGTGGACTCGGCATCGTCGAAGGCGTCTATATTCCGACGCTCGTTGGTTTTGGTGTTCCAGTTGCCACGGCGACGGTGACGGTGCTTACGTATCGCATCGCGCAGTATTGGTTGCCGATTCTGGTTGGTGGAGTCTCGTATCTCAGTCTGCGCATCGGCGCGGTCGCACCGGTGCCGTCGCCACAGTCGCGACTCTCGCGCATCGAATCAGCGACGCGAGCAGGCTCGGCCGTGCGTGAGTCGAAAGCCGGCTGGATCGAGAAGTATGCGCCGCGCGACCGCACGGGGCTGTATCCGCTGCCGCACTATGACGACACGGGTGAGCAACCCGAGACACGCCGCAGCGATGGCTCGCGCGACGACGCGTGACCTACTGTTGATGCCGTGACGATTCACGAGCGCCCATTTGGCCGCAGCCTTGAAGACTTTGTTGTCGGCGATATCTACAGGCACTGGCCGGGCAAGACCATCACCGAAGCCGACGATCATCTGTTCTGCATGATCACGATGAATCATCATCCGCTGCATACCAACGATTGGTTTGCTGCACGCAGCGTGCAAGGCCGCAATGTCGTGGTGGGCAACTTGGTGTATTCAGTGGTACTTGGCATGAGCGTGCCCGACGTGAGCGGTTCAGCGATTGCGAATCTTGAAGTCGAGACGCTGCAGCACAAGCATCCGACATTTCACGGTGACACGATTCATGCTGAAACCCGCGTGCTGGCAGTCGCCGAATCGAAGTCGAAGCCCGACCGCGGCGTTGTCACAGTCGAGACGAAGGCGTTCAATCAAGACGGCAAAGAAGTGTGCTACTTCCGTCGACGCGTCATGGTGTGGAAGCGAGACGCAGCGCCTGCGCGCGAGCGACCATACGACGGCCACGATGTCTGGTCGGAGTGAATGAGATAGTCGCACCGCTCCTTGCGTGGGGTGTGCCGCGACTGCGCGATCTCCCGTGGCGTGCCACACGCGACCGCTGGGCCGTCTTGGTGTGCGAAGTGATGGCACAACAAACTCAGGTGGCGCGTGTCGTACCCAAGTGGCAGCAGTTCATGCAGCGTTGGCCGACACCAGGCGACTGCGCCCAGGCGCCACTTGCTGACGTCTTGCGATTGTGGTCGGGGCTCGGGTATCCGCGACGATGTCGCAATCTGCACCTCGCTGCTCGCGCTGTAGTCGAAAGGCACGACGGGGTGGTGCCGAATGACCTCGCTTCGTTGCTTGCGCTACCAGGTGTCGGCCCTTACACCGCGCGCGCAGTGCTGGCGTTCGCCGACTCGGCTGATGTCGCGGTGGTCGACACCAATGTCGCGCGCGTACTCGCGCGAGTTACTGGCACTGCGCTCTCATCGCGAGTCTCGCAAGAGTTGGCTGACGCAACCCTGCCAAAGGGTCGCGCATGGGAATGGAATCAAGTAATCATTGACTTTGGCGCGCAAGTATGCACCGCGCGCAGCCCACGATGCAGTGAGTGCGCGATTGCTGGTGGGTGTCGCACGTACGCAACGTTCGGCACGTCGTGGAATGCCGACGCCGACCCGGCGCGCACCAGTGCGTTAACGAGCAAGCCACAGGCACGCTTCGACGGCTCTGATCGTCAAGCCCGCGGCAGGTTGATGAAAATGCTCACCACAAGCGGCGTTCGAGTGGCCGATGTTGCGAGCGTGATGAAACTCGGCGATGACGACCGTCGCGCTTGGCGCCTCGTACAGTCGCTCGAGCGCGACGGGTTGGTGGTCGTCGACGGCGAGTGGTGTCGTCTGCCGTAGTCGGGCAACGTACCGCGCGTGTGCTTGGCGGGCCGGGCTACTCGGCCAGAAAATCGACGATCAACTGATTCACACGTTGCGGCTGCTCGAGTTGCATGAAATGACCCGCATTCGCCACGAACTCATAGCGAATATGCGACGGTGACATCGCCTGAGCGGCAACTGCCACTTCGCGCCCGACGCAGCCGTCATTGTCGCCGTGCAGATACAACAGCGGCTGAGCTGGATACTCGCCGCCCATGCGTTGCTGCAACGCAGCGAGCTCGGGGTCGCGCTTGCCGTCTCCGAGTGTCGCGCGGTAGTAGCCGAGTGCCGCCATGAGGTGTTCGGGGGCACGCAAGGCCGCTTTGACGTGTTTCACATCTTCGCGCGCATCAAAGCCTGGTGACCACTGTGACCACAACATGTCGATGAACGCGAGATCGTTTGCTGCGACCACGTGGTTCGACAATCCGTGTTGGAAAAAGAACATGTACCAACTGCGTTGAATCTGCGCCAGGTTGCTGATGAACGCCGCACCAAGGGCGGGTCCGGGTGGCACCGCCATGCTCACCACCTTGCGCCAGCGATTTGGTGCATCGAGTGCTGCGCCACACACCGTCGGTGCACCCCAGTCATGACCGATGATCACCGCGTGCTCGTCGGCCCCGAGTGCTTCGTGCAACGCATTCGCGTCACGAGCGAGTGCAGCGGTCTGATACACCCCGGAAGCCGGCACGCTCGTTGGCGCATAGCCACGCATAAACGGTGCTACCGCCCGGTAACCCTGGGCTGCGAGTGTGGGCATGAGGTGTCGCCACGTGTGCGGTGAATCAGGAAACCCGTGCAGGCAGAGCGCAAGTGGACCCTCGCCGCACTCGAGATAGGTGACCTGCAACTCGCCTGCGCGAACCTGCCTCGTCTGTATCTGCGCTGCTGGCGGATTCATGAGTGTGCTCGCATGACGCAAACCTAGACCAAGCATCGTCGCCTCGACCCTGCCGCGCGAGACCAAGGTCACCCGTATTCGTCGGGGTGGGGCAGGGCCGTGCGCTTTAGCGTTTCGCACGGTCATGTTGCACGTCACGTTTCATGGTGTTCGCGGTTCGACGCCGTGCCACGGTCACGATACGCACCACTATGGCGGCAACACCTCGTGTGTCTCACTATGTGCAGATGGTGAGACGCCAATCATCTTCGATCTCGGCACCGGTCTGCGGTATTTCGGCAAGCAATGCAACGGCACGCCGTCGTTTCGGGCTGTGTGTCTGCTTACGCATCTGCACTACGACCACACGCTCGGTCTGCCGTTCTTCGAGCCGTTATTGCACAGCGACACGACATTTGAGATTTATGCTCCCCGCCAACCCGACGGTCGCAGCATCCAGGAGCTGTTCATGGAGAAGATTCGCCCGCCGATGTTTCCGGTGCCGCTCGACCAGTTCGCCGCGCGCATCAGCTTCCACGAAGTTGGTGACCAGGACTTCTCAATCGGCAACCTGCAGGTGCGCAGCCGCTTTGTGCCGCACCTTGGGCCGACGCTCGGCTTTCGTGTGACACACCACGACGTGAGCGTCACGTATCTGTCTGACCACCAGCAGCCGCTGGGCGAATACGGCATCACCGATGCCGCACGTGAGTTGTGCGAGAACACCGATCTGCTCATTCACGATGCGCAGTTCACCAACGAAGAGTTCGCTACGAAGGCATCGTGGGGCCACTCGACCTACGACTACGCCCAGTGGGTGGCAGAGACGTGTGGTGCGAAACGGCTGGCGCTCTTCCACCACGACCCGTCGCGCACCGATGCTTCGCTCACTGCTTTGGCAACAGCGATGTCGCGCACATCGCGCGTGCCGTCGTTCGCGGCGCGCGAGGGTGAAACTGTCGACGTCGTAACGTGTAGTGCGTGACGAACGCTGCTGGGTCGCAGGCCGCAGGTAACGCCGACTACCGACGAGTTTTCGGCCACCTTCCCACCGGCGTAGTGGTCGTAACTGGCCGTGGTGCCACAGGTGAGCCGTTGGGCATCACGATTGGTTCGTTCACCTCAATCTCCCTCGACCCACCGCTGGCGGGTTTCTTCATCGGTCGCCAGTCGAGAACGTGGCCGCTCATCGCAGCCGGTGCAATCTTCTGTGCCAATGTGCTTGCGAGCTCGCAAACCGAATGGTGTTGGCGTTTCGCCAAAGATGCGGTCGATGGTTCGCGCTTCGATGGCATCACCGCGGGTCGCTCGGCGAACGGCTCGCCAGTGTTGCCGGGCGTCGTTGCCACCGTTGATTGCACGCTGCATGCGACCCACTCAGTGGGCGACCACGATCTCATCGTCGGAAGCGTCACCGATTTGCGCGTGCTCAGTGACGCAACGGCGATGGTGTTCTTCAAAGGCAAGACGGGCGACGCCAACATTGCGGGCTGACACAGCGTGAATCTCGCCAACCTCGCCGCAGTCGTGGTGGGCGCAAGTTTCGTATTTGCGGGTGTCTCGAAGCTGTTGATGGGAAGAGAGTGGCCGCGGGCTGCCGCGCGACTTGGTGTGCCAACGTGGTTGGCGGCGCTCGTGGTACCCGCCGAAGTTGTAATCGGTCTCGGAGTCATCGTTGCCGACGGATTGCGCCAAGGTTTCATCGTTGCAGCTGGCGTCTTGCTCGTCGCGTTCACCGCACTGCTGTTGTGGCATCTGCGTTCTGATTCACCGCCCCCGTGCGCGTGCTTCGGTGCGAGCAAACAGCGCCCGATTGCCGCACGAGACGTAGTTCGAAACGTCGTGCTGCTCGTCTTGGTATTGGCGGCACTCGGTTCGTAGCCTTACAACGTGCGCGTGTGGATCGACCAAGACCTGTGCACGGGCGACGGTCTGTGCGTCGACCAGTGCCCTGAGGTGTTCACGCTGCTCGAAGACGGCATCGCCTATGTCGTCGAAAATGGCGTCGTGCTGAACGACCCCGGCAGCTCAGGCAGTCTGGCTGCCGTGCCACCGAAATTCATGGCGGCAGTCGTGCAAGCTGCCGACGTCTGCCCGGGTGAGTGCATTTTCGTAGAGACACGCGACGCAGACGAACAACTCACGTTCGTCGGTGGGGCAACCGCAATCTCGTGAACATCACATCGTGGCGGGTGTTCGCCGCCAGTGCCACGCTCGTTGTCGGACTCGGTGCAGTGCCATCGGTTGGTGCCGAGTCGCGCACCGACCTGCTCGTGAAGGGTCCGAGCGACACCTACCAAGCGATCGAACTGCTCAACACCATTCGCATTGAACGCGAACGACCCGCCGGATACCGGCGCACGTTGTTCAAGCACTGGCTCGATGTCGACGGTGACGGCTGCGACGCGCGTGAACAAGTGCTGAAGCGTGACGCTACGGGGCTGCCGCAAGTGGATCCGTTCAAATGCTTCGTCGTTGAAGCCGATTGGGTGTCGCCCTACGACGGCAAGAAGACATCAGATCGCACCGAGGTTGACATCGACCATGTGGTTGCGCTGAAAGAAGCGTGGGACTCTGGTGCGTGGGGCTGGACCGAATCACAACGCACGGCGTATGCCAACGACACGAGTGATCCGCGCTCGTTGCTTGCCGTGTCGTCGTCGAGCAACCGGTCAAAGAGCGACAAAGATCCGTCGAACTGGTTGCCCCCGCTGCGGTCGTATTGGTGCATTTATGTTTCGAACTGGATCTCGGTGAAGGCCCGCTGGAATCTCTCGATGGACGAAAGCGAGTGGGGTCGACTGAAGAACTTGCTTGAGGGTCAGTGTGCCGGCACAACCGTGCGCGGATTCAGTGCTGCTCCTGGTGGGGTCACGGTGGTGACCACCACGCAGGCTCCGCAGACGTCCGTTGCGCCGACGACGACACGCGCGGTGACGGCAACCACGATTTCCGCGACAACAACGATTTCGACGGTGACGACGATCGCAACCTCGACCACACGAGCAGTGACGGCCACGACCGCCACGTCGGGCGCGTCGGGCAGTGCAACGACGACGGTGGCGGGCCAACCCAATGTGCGACCAGGGTCGTTCTGTGCGCCCGAGGGTGCAGTCGGTACGTATAACGGTCTGGCCTACGTGTGCTCAAAGACTGATGTGAACGGAAACGCGTACTCAGGCAATCGCGCACGCTGGCGCCGCCAGACCTAAGCCGACCGCTCAGCGCCGCTGTCGCCCGGTCGCGGTCTCTCCCAGTGACGTTGTCGCGCGGTGTGCAGCGACTACTCTGGTCGCGCATGTCAAAAAAGACCAAGAAGCGCAAGGCGCGTATGCGCCGCTCGAAGGCGAATCACGGCAAGCGACCCAACATGGGTCGCCGCTAGTCGCCGACGCTCGACCTCACCACTCTGACTCTCGTCGCCGGCATCACCGTCGGCGGTGACCCCGAACCGTGGCGACGCCTCGGTATCGCATGCACCAATGCAAGTGCCGACGTGGCGCACGCCGTGCTCGGCTCGGCTGATGCGGTTGAGGGAGAATTCGCAGCAGTCATACTCACGATTGATAATCGCCTCGCGTCAGGTCTGCATCACCTGACCGTCGCACAGTGCCCGCAACCACTCGCACAGATTGATGGACTCGCGCTCGAGCACGTCGAGTCGAGCGGTGACAGCGTGCTGCCGAGCACTGCGCGGTCGAGTACTCCGCCGTCAGACGACGACTTTCGGCTCAGCGTGCGAGGCGTCGACCATGTGGTGGTGCTCGCCGATGATGTCGCTACGACCTGTGCCGTGATTGCGCGCGACTCCGGCGCGCAACTACGCCGCATGAAGCAGGGTGATCGCGGCACGCAGGGTTTTCATCGCTGGGGCAGCGTGATTCTCGAAGTGGTCGAGCGACGACTCGTTGACCCAGACGCACCACGTGGCGCGTCGAGCTACTGGGGCTTTGTTCTGACTGTCGAGAATCTTGATGAGGCCATTGCGCATCTGGGGCCTGATGTGCTCGGCGCCGCGCGCCCCGCCGTGCAACCCGAGCGGCGCATCGCCACGGTGCGTCGCGCGGC
>RGSV01000340.1 GCA_010025655.1 Acidimicrobiia bacterium | reverse complement strand
CTGTGACGCAAACAACAATGTCAAAAAAGTAGTGCGGCTCCACTCCACTAATTAGTCGTCGCCAGCAGAACCCGCAAGCGAAAAGAGGAGCGCGCCCACCAGTGAACACGCACCAGCGGCGAGATAGCTCGAACGGTATCCGCCAGCAAAGTCGTGCAACGCGCCGAGTAGCAACGGGCCGCCCGCCGTGCCAGTAAACGAGATCAAACCTTGGCGCGCAGCAATACGGGGATAGTCGAGCACTCCGAACCTCTGCGCGATAAGCAGGCTCTGCATGAGCAACATGTTGCCGATGGTTGCGCCGAAGAGCGCGATGCCAATCAGCAAGCCGACTGACGAGTCCATCATTCCGATGATCGCGAGCGAAACACCCTGCGTCACTGCGATCATCACGGTGAAGCGAGTCATATCGAGTCGAGCAATGAGCCGACTGGCAGTGAACCGGGCAATGATCGAGAACAGTGATAACACCACGGTGCCGAGAGTTGCGGTGGTGCGGTCAGTGCGCTCTTCCACCATCTTCACGAGTTGCTGCACGCCGCCCACTTGCGCGCCGAATGCAAAGATGTAACCGATTGCCACCATCAAGAAGAACCGCGTCTTGATGGCCACGGCGAGCGGGGTGCCGCTCATCACTGGCGCTGAAGTGCTTGCGGCACGTTCGCCGTCGGGCATCCAACCGAATTGGTGCGGAAACGGCAGCAACAACAGAGTGGCTATCGGCACGATGCCGACGAACCAGATGACAGCCAACCAAGGTGATCCGGCACGAATGCCCTGCGTGTCGAGAATCCACTTGATGAGCGGTGTCACGACGATGCCGCCGACGGACAAGCCTGTCGAAGCAATGGCTAACGCTGACGCACGCTTGGCTTCGAACCATCTCGTCACAACAGTGGTGACCGGACCGACACCAGACGCCGACCATCCGAGTGCGTACACCGCATACACCACGAACAAGTGCCATCGCTCAGAGACGAATCGCATGCACAGCAACGAGCCCGACCCGAGGAATGCTCCCGCAACTACCACCCACCGAACGTCATACTTTGCGACGAGCTTGGCGACCGGAATCGCTGCCAATCCGCCGACCAAGAAGAAGAACGTCGTCGCTGACGAGATTGAAGCCACCGACCAACCGAGTTCTCTGCTGAACGCCTGCAGATACACCGACAAGCCGTAGAAACCGACACCACTAGAAAAGGTGAGCAGCACGAACGACGCCGTGAGCACCCACCGACC
>RGSV01000339.1 GCA_010025655.1 Acidimicrobiia bacterium | reverse complement strand
AGCAGCGGGGGCTGCAGGTGCGGCTGTGGCGGCCGGCGCACCCGCGGCGGCACCCGACGCGATCAATGCATTGAGGTTGTCAACGAACTGCAGCAGCAGCTTGTCGCTTACGTCAGCCAGCGCACCACGACCAAACTGAGCAACCTTGCCGGTGATGTTCAAGTCGGTGTCAACCGTGCACTTGGCGCTGTTGGCACCTATCGGTTCTAACTTTGCGGTGATGGTGGCCGAGGCGTTGCCCTTTCCGCCAGTGTCGCGACCTTCGGCCTTGAGCGATGCGGTGTAACCCGTGTCGTCGCGCGTCACGAACGACGCCTGACCTTTGAATTGCGCGACGATCGGCCCGACCTTCACCTTCACTTGGCCGCGATAGATCTCGCCTTCCACCTCGGTGAGTTGCGCACCTGGCAAACACGGGGCGAGTTGCTCAAGATTGGTGAGAATTCGCCAGGCGTCAGCCGCTGGCACCGGCACGGTGAACTCGTGATGGAGTTCCATCAGGCTTCCTCTCGTTGTGTGGCAGGTTGCGCCTGCCATCGCGCGACGTCATCAATAGTGTCGATGTCGTCAGCGTTGCCTTCGCAGGCTACTTCGGTGACGAGTTCTGGTCTCGTGCGCAGCAGCGTGCGCGCACCTTCATCACCCTCGTGGGGCAGATGCGCCCACAACTCGGTGTGAATGCGCACCGGGTTGCGGCGCTCGCCGTTGTAGGTCGCGACTGCGAGCGGTGACTGCGTGTCGGCCACTGCCCGCCATGCGGCGGAAGTGACGCCGGGTTGATCGCCCAGCCCAACCACGACTGCCGCCAACCCCAGACGTCGAGCGGCTTCGAAGCCGGCGTGCAGACTGCTCGCCATGCCACGTTGCCAGTGGGGGTGATGCACGTGCACGACACTTGGTCGCCCGGGCAGCTCGCGACTGAGTTCGTCGGTGAGATCCACCGCGCCTGTCACGACGATGATTGGGGAGAGCCCACTGCGCGCTACTGCCTCGAGCACACGGCGCACCATTGGCTGGCCGCCCAGGGGGGTGAGCAGCTTGTGGGTGGCGCCCAGAAAGCGTGAACCCCCGCCAGCCGCAAGCAGGAGGGCGCCAGTGGGTTCTGGGCTCGCCATAGCGCCAGCCTCGCAGGTCGCCTGGGCAGTGCGCCTGGCCCGCGAACACAAGCGCACGAATTATTACAATCTCATTACAGCCCCGGGTAGGATGAAGGTACCCCAACCCCGATCGGTGGCGCGCCCCCCGCACCACCACCACAC
>RGSV01000338.1 GCA_010025655.1 Acidimicrobiia bacterium | reverse complement strand
GTCTTCTGGTGCGCGAATACCGATGCGCAGCGCACTGAACCCCGCCCGCATGCGCACGCGGGCGGGGTTCAGTGCGCTGCGCATCGGTATTCGCGCACCAGAAGACCCGCACGAGTTTGAACGAGCCGTATCGCTCGCCGCTGAATGCGACGCCGCCATCGTTGTCGTCGGCACCAACGACGAGTGGGAGACCGAGGGTCACGATCGCGACTCGATCGCTCTTCCTGGTCGCCAAGACGAACTCGTCGCGCGGGTGACTGCGGTCGCGCGCCGCACCATCGTGGTGGTGAACGCTGGCGCACCCGTCGCGATGCCGTGGTTGAACGACGTCGACGCCGTGTTGATCGGTTTCTTCGGCGGCATGGAGATGGGGCGCGCGATTGCCGACGTGGTGAGCGGTGTGCGCGACCCTGGTGGTCGATTGCCCGTGGTCTACCCGCGGCTGCTGTCTGATTCACCCGCGATGCGCGACTACGCACCGGTCAACGGTGTGCAGAAATACACCGAGGGAGAGTGGTATGGCTGGCGTGGTCAGGCGCGCGCCGGCATCGAACCATTGATCGCGTTTGGCCACGGTCTGAGTTATGGCGAGAGCGTGTGGGGCGCTCCACGAATCGCCGTCGATGCGTCGTGGCCGCGGTGTTCGGTGACGGTGCCCGTAAGTTGTGTTTCGCCGCGACCAGTCACGGTGGTGGTGCAGTGCTATGTGCGCAAAGCCGGCGACACGAACCCACCGCGTTTAGCGGGGTGGGCTAAACGAGAACTTTCGCCGAGCACCTCAGGCGAGATGGTGGTTGATGTGCCGTGGACGGCGTTTCGCCGATGGAACCCCGCTCGTCGCGCGTGGCACATCGCTGGCGGCGAATGGGAAGTGTTGGTCGCCGCGTCGAGCGTTGATGTTCGCGCACGACTCAGCGTCGTGATCGACGAATGCGAATCGGCCCCTTCGCGCGGCTCGGATCAACCACCTGACCGCCCTGGGTGATCTGCACCTCGCCACGCTCAACCAGCCGTCGCGCGGCCATGCGCGCGGGTTCCATCAGTTCGCGCCAGGTTTCGCCACCAACGTGACGTGCCGCTTCTGACGGGCAGATTGACGCGTCGCGCGCCCGACCGGCGAGCAACTCGAGGATTGCTGCTTCGAGTGCAGAGTCGACCGGCTGCACTTTTTTCTTGCGGCAGGCGTCAGAGCAATATTTGACGCTCGGCCAATTCTTCGCCCACTTGGCGCGCCACGTGATCTCCCGCCCGCACCGCGCG
>RGSV01000337.1 GCA_010025655.1 Acidimicrobiia bacterium | reverse complement strand
CGCCGCTTCGGCGGTGGTGATCTCTGCTCGCAACGCCGAGATGCTCACACCATTGCCGGATTTCAGCTGCTGCACGATGGCCAGGAGAGCTTCGGCCAGGTCACTCGGAATCTCCACCTTGTGCCCGTCGAACCCGGTGAGTCGCGCCGATTTTCCACGTCGCTTGGCCAACGCCCGCTCGAGGATCTCTAGGTCACGCTGATCGACGCTGTTGGGGCGAATCTCGAGGGTGCTCGTCATGCCGAGGCACGATAACAGCCAAACGCAATAAACGCAACAACCGCAACCAACGAAATTGGCGAGGTTGGGGCCTCAGCGCCCGGCCGCGAGGTCTACCGGCCCTTCGCCACCTTCTGGCGCACGATGTTCAGCGCGCTGCCGGCTTTGAACCACTCGACTTGTTCGGGGCTGAACGTGTGCAGCGCCTCAAACTCGACCGATGATCCATCAGCTTTGTGAATCACACAGCGCACCGGCTTATCGGGCACGGGTGGCAAGCCGAGCACGCTGATGGTGTCGCCCTCGCCAACGGCGTCGTAGACCGCAGGATCACGGAACGTCAACGGCACCAAGCCCTGCTTCTTCAGGTTGGTTTCGTGAATGCGGGCAAATGACCGCGCGAAAATCACCACGCCACCACGGAATCGCGGCTCCATCGCCGCATGCTCGCGCGATGAACCCTCGCCGTAGTTCTGGTCGCCGATCGCGCACCAGCGAATGCCGGCCTCGCTGTATCGCTTGGCAATCTCCGGATACTTGCGGCGCTGACCATCGGTGACATCCAACCCTTCGCCGACCGCACCGCCGAACGCGTTCACCGCACCCTCAAACAGGTTGCCGCTGATGTTCTCCAGGTGTCCGCGATACTTCAGCCACTTGCCAGCGGCGGAAATATGGTCGGTGGTGCACTTGCCTTTCGCCTTCATCAGCACAGGCAACTTCACATAGTCCTTCCCGTCCCACGCGGGGAAGGGCTCCAGCAACTGCAGGCGGTCGCTCGTCGGCGACACCTCCACGCGCACGCCCGAGCCATCAGCAGGTGGCGGGGTGAACGTGTTCTGCCCAGCGTCGTAGCCCTTCGCGGGCAACACTTCGCCGACCGGCGCATTCAGCCGCACCAACGACCCATCTGGCGCGGTCAGCGAATCCGTCAAAGGGTTGAAGTCCAACCTGCCGGCCAACGCGAGCGCGAGCACCGTGTCGGGGCTGGTCACGAACGACAGCGTGTTCGCCGACCCGTCGTTGCGCTTGGGGAAGTTG
>RGSV01000336.1 GCA_010025655.1 Acidimicrobiia bacterium | reverse complement strand
ACTTTGGGGCATCTACAACGGCCGCCACCAGGCTGGCGAGCACTTCCGCATCTTCCCGCTGTCGAACTGGACGGAGCTCGACATCTGGCGCTTCGTCGCGGAATACGACATCGAGTTGCCGAGCATCTACTACGCGCACCGTCGACGAGTGTTCCGCCGCGACGGAATGTGGATGGCGGTGTCGCCGTTCTTGCAGCCAGGGGCTGATGAACAAGTGAGTGAACAGATGGTTCGCTTCCGCACGGTCGGCGACGCCACCTGCACTGCCGCCATTGAATCGACCGCCACCACCATCGAGCAGGTGATTGCCGAGACGGCAGCGGCGCGCATCACCGAGCGTGGCGCGACGCGGGCTGACGACCGCATCAGCGAAGCCGGCATGGAAGACCGCAAGAAGCAGGGTTACTTCTGATGCGGCCCAACTCGCAGGCGGCGGCGTAATGGAGAAACTCCGTTTTGCCACCGTCGGCTCTGTAGACGACGGTAAGTCGACGCTCATCGGTCGCTTGCTCTACGACTCAAAGAGCATCTTCGAAGACCAACTTGAACACATCGAGAACGTGAGCAAGCGGCGCGGCACCGACTATGTCGACTTGTCGCTCTTGACCGATGGTCTACGCGCCGAGCGCGAGCAGGGCATCACGATTGATGTCGCTTATCGCTACTTCGCCACCCCGAAGCGCTCGTTCATCATCGCCGACTGCCCGGGCCATATTCAGTACACACGCAACATGATCACGGGTGCGTCGAATGTCGACCTGGCAATCGTGCTTGTCGATGCGCGCGCCGGCATTGTCGAACAAACGCGTCGCCACAGCTTGCTCGCGTCACTGCTCGGTGTGCCACATCTCGTGATCTGCATCAACAAGATGGACTTGGTCGAATGGTCGCCTGAGGTGTTCAACCGCATTCGTGATGAGTTCGAAGTGTTCGCTTCGCGGCTCTCGTTACGCGACGTCACCTTCTTGCCAATCAGCGCATTGCTTGGCGACAATGTGGTGAGTCGATCGCCAAATCTCACCTGGTTTGAGGGTCCGACGCTGCTGCATCATTTAGAGAACGTCTACACCGCGAGCGACGACAACCGTGTCGATGCGCGTTTCCCCGTGCAATACGTGATTCGCCCGCAACGCGCCGAGCACCACGACTATCGCGGCTACGCAGGTCGCGTTGCTGGCGGTGTGTTTCGGGTTGGTGACGATGTCATGGTGCTTCCGTCAGGTCTGACCTCGACGATTACCGGCATCGACACGGTTGTCG
>RGSV01000335.1 GCA_010025655.1 Acidimicrobiia bacterium | reverse complement strand
TCAATGTGCGTGCACCATTCATGCTCATTCAACACTGTGCCAAGTTGATGAAGCGCGAAAAAGTGTCTGGATCAGTGGTCAATATCGGCAGCGTCACTGGATGGGGCGGCGACGTGGCGCTCACCCACTACGCAATCTCGAAGGGGGCATTGCACACCTTGACGAGAAACTGTGCGTTCTCGCTCATGCGCGACCGTATTCGCGTCAACTTGTTGAATCCCGGCTGGATGGATACCCCAACAGAAGACCAGACTCAGCGTCGCTGGCATGGGGCCACCGACGGATGGCTCGCTGCGGCAGAGAAAGAGCAGCCGCTCGGCAGGCTCATCAAGCCAGACGAGCTGGCTCGAACCATCTGCTTCCTGCTGAGTGAAGAATCCGGACTCATGACTGGTGCCGTTATCGACTTTGATCAGTCGGTCCTTGGTGCTGGCTCACCATCAAAACCGAAAGAAGGAGAAGTGTGGCCATGACCGTTTCCATAGGAGTGCTCGGCACTGGACGAATCGGCGTGATGCACGCCGAGTTGATTGCGCAACGAATTCCGGGAGCTCGACTGGCCGGTGTCTATGACGTAATGCCGGAATCAAGTAGCAAACTCGCCGAACGGCTCGGATGTAAGACGTTCACAAGCCCCGCAGAATTGATGTCGTCAGATGAAGTCGACGCAATTGCGATCTGCACCTCGACGAACACGCATGTCGACTTGCTCGTCATGGCATCGAACTACCGCAAGCCCACGTTCTGTGAAAAACCTGTGTCGCTGACATTGAGTGAAACCGATCGCGCCCTTCGCGCGGTCAGCGAATCAAAGACGCCCGTCATGATGGGCTTCAATCGGCGATTTGACCCGGCTCATCGAGCCGTTCGAGACCGCGTCGCCGACGGCACACTCGGCGAAGTGCACTTGGTGCGAATCACGAGTCGTGACCCAGCCCCACCACCGCTCGAATACGCCAAGGTGTCAGGTGGAATCTTCGTCGACATGACGATCCACGACTTCGACATGGCTCGTTACGTCACTGGCAGCGAAATCGTTCAGGTCTACGCCATCGGCGATCTTCGAATTGTGCCGTCGTTCAAGGAAGCCAACGATCTCGACACCGTCGCTCTCACGTTGGTGCACGCCAATGGCGCGATCACCCAGATCGACAACTCGCGCCAGGCGGTATACGGCTACGACCAGCGAGTCGAAGCTTTCGGCTCTAAGGGACTCGTCGCTTCCGAGAACCCGTATTCACACACAGCGCTCGTGCGATC
>RGSV01000334.1 GCA_010025655.1 Acidimicrobiia bacterium | reverse complement strand
AGTGCTTGAAATCGAAGTCGATGGCGCAAGTCAGGTGAAGCAGCAGAATCCAACGGCGGTATTGATTTTCGTGTTGCCTCCATCGCGTGAAGAGCAGCGCGCCCGGCTCACCTCGCGTGGCGACGACGAGCGCAAAGTCGACCAGCGACTGCGCAAGGCCGAAGAAGAAGAGCCCGTTGGCGTCGCCCTTGCTGATCATGTGCTGGTCAACACCGACCTCGACCAGACGATTGCCGAGATGCTGCAGATCGTGCGCGATTCGCGACGTTCCGCTAGCATCTAAGAGCCTTTTCACCGCATCAGCGGGGTAGGGCAGCCAACCCCGAGCGACAAGACGCACCTAGGAGCCCCGTGACCAACGCCCCCGAATCCTCGATGATGACCCCGGCGATTGAAAAGCTGATGAGCCGCACCAAGTCGAAGTTTCTGCTCGTCACCCTCGCGGCGCGCCGGGCGCGGGAAATCACCCAGCAAGACGACAATATGCAAATTGGCAGTTACGTGAGTCGTCGCGTCGAGTCGGTGAGCACCAAGAATCTCTCGGTTGCCTTCGAAGAGATCAACGAAGACAAAGTGCGCCACGTGCCGAAGACCGTCGAAGAGATTCGTGCCGAGATTGCCGAGCTGCAGCGCCTTGAAGATGAGGCCAATGCCGAAGCGGCGGCCGCAGAAGAAACTCCCGCCGAGTAGTTCCCGCGCGGCTGGCGACGATGACGCGAAAGTACACCTTCACCTCGGAGAGCGTGACCGAGGGCCATCCCGACAAGATGGCCGACCAGATCAGCGACTCGGTGCTTGATGCGATTCTTGCTGAAGATCCGCACGGCCGTGTGGCGTGTGAGACGTTGCTCACCACGGGTCTCTGTGTTGTGGCTGGAGAAATTACGACGTCTGCGTACGTGGACATCCCGAAACTGGCGCGCGAGACAATCAAGAACATTGGTTATGACAATGCGGCATATGGGTTCGACGGCAACACTTGTGGCGTAATCATCAGCATCGATGAACAGTCGAGCGACATCGCAATGGGCGTCGACAAGAGCGAAGAGCTGCGCGGCGGCAAGAGCGGTGAAGACAAGTTGAATTCTCAAGGCGCCGGTGACCAGGGAATGATGTTCGGCTACGCGTGTGACGAAACGCCTGAACTCATGCCATTACCGATCTGGCTGGCTCATCGTCTTGCAGAACAGCTCACCGAGGTGCGCAAGTCGGGAGCGATTCCATACCTGCGACCTGACGGCAAGACGCAAGTCACCTTCGA
>RGSV01000333.1 GCA_010025655.1 Acidimicrobiia bacterium | reverse complement strand
CGTAACGGCACTTGCGGCGGCACCAGGTGTGAGAGTGATCTCGCTCTCAGCTTCGTGGGCTCGTGCGCGTGATTACAAGTACGCCGCGGCGTCTGCCGCACTCGTACTCTTGATTGTGATGAGCGTGATTGGAACCGCAATATGGCGCTAGTTCTCAAACAGTATTACCTGGCGTGTCTCTCGCATGCGTCGTACCTCGTGGGTGACTCCACGACCGGCCGGGCAGTAGTGGTCGACCCGCAGCGCGACGTATCGCAGTACCTCAAAGATGCCAAGCTGCTCGGTCTCACGATTGAACTCATCATCGAGTCGCACTTCCATGCCGACTTTCTTAGCGGTCACCTCGAGCTCGCGGCGGCTACTGGCGCACCCATCGGGTACGGGTCGGCGGCAAAAGGTCTCACCGAGTTCGAGATAGAGGCGCTCGAAGATGGTCGACAAATTGAACTCGGTGAAGTCACGTTGAAAGTGCTCGAGACGCCTGGCCACACCCCTGAGTCGATTTGCATCGTGGTACACGAGCAGGCATCAAGTGAACCCCATGCAGTGCTCACCGGCGACACGCTCTTTATTGGTGACGTCGGTCGACCCGACCTGCTGTCATCCTTCGGCCGCACGCAAGAAGAACTGGCTCGCAATCTATACGCGTCGCTGCGCAACAAGTTGCTCACACTGCCTGACGCAACAAAGGTCTACCCGGCCCACGGTGCCGGCTCGGCTTGCGGCAAGAACCTGTCGACCGAAACGGTTTCCACCATCGGAGAGCAACGGCGCACGAACTACGCACTTGCCCCGATGAGTGAGAGGGAGTTCATTGACATCGTGACGGAAGGCCAGGCAGCCGCTCCGCTGTATTTCTCATTTGCTGCTCTGCGTAATCGTCAGTCTCGCGCACACCACGTCGAGGGTGAAGCCCCAGCCATGCTGTCGTGGGACGACTTCTGGCAAGCCGTCAAGGGTGGAGCAGTCGTCGTCGACTCGCGAGAACCTGACGACTTCGCCCGCGGGCATCTCGTTGGTTCGCGCAATGTGGGGTTGAGCGGTCGATTCGCCGAGTATGTCGGCGAGGTCGTGCGGCCCACCGACACGATTGTGTTGGTGTGTGCCGAAGGTACCGAGATCGAGGCACGCACACGGCTGGCCCGAATCGGATTCGATCGCGTCGCCGGAGCTCTCAGTGACCCTACGACACAAATGCAGCTGCACCCTGAGCACGTTCGAGTGGCGTCACGACTCACCGCGACCCAACTTCGTGAGCGTCTACAGACAGTTGACGGTGTCGCGATTGTC
>RGSV01000332.1 GCA_010025655.1 Acidimicrobiia bacterium | reverse complement strand
GGTCACTTGCTGCTATTGCCCAGCTGGCCACCACGAGCATCACGAAGTTGTATGGCCAGATAAGACCGAACACAACGTCGGGTGGCTGCCACGGCGGGCGAACGAGAGATCGGTACCAACCAGCGTCTGTCGACACCCAGCGGCCCGCGCCAATCGCGTACGCCACCACGATGAGCGTGCCGAGCCCGCCAACAAGTGCGCGAGGCATTAGTTGGTGAACTGCATCACGCCGTCGTCGAGTCGGCCCTCGCGAAACATCTTTTTGTCTTTGTCGTAGTTCTGCGGGTTGATCCACGGCTCGCGGTCGCCTTGTGTCGGCATCAGGTGCATCACGCGTTGCATGTAGCCCGAAGAGAATCCGTCGATCCACGGCCGGCGCGGCATGGTCTCTTCGCCTGGTCGCAGGCGCGGTGTGCACTGGCGGGTTCCGGTGTCGCGCATGTGATTGAGTAGGCGGCACACGTAGGTGCACGTGAGGTCGGCGCGCAGAGTCCACGAGGCGTTGATGTAGCCGAAGCTCGTCGCCAAGTTCGGCACGTCGCTGTACGCCATGCCCTTGTAGGTGCGGGTTTGTGCGAAGTCGACTTGGTGCCCGTCGACGAAGATCTCGGCTTCGCCGAGTGACACGAGTTGCAAGCCCGTCGCGGTGACGATGACGTCAGCGGCGAGGTGCTCACCGGACGAGAGCAAGATACCTGTCTCTGTGAACGTCTCAATCGTGTCGGTCACCACGGAGGCACGCCCCGTGCGAATTGCGGCAAAGAAGTCGGAGTTCGGCACGAGGCACAAGCGTTGGTCCCAAGGGTTGTAGCGGGGGAGGAAGTGCTTCTTGATCGGGTACTTCCCGCCCAGCTCCAGTTGGATTCCACCCAGCAACAGCATCTTGATCTGGTCGGGCTTGGTGCG
Organism: Acidimicrobiia bacterium; assembly: GCA_010025655.1. GTDB lineage: Bacteria > Actinomycetota > Acidimicrobiia > Acidimicrobiales > Ilumatobacteraceae > F1-60-MAGs027. The sequence goes on along the minus strand of RGSV01000332.1, from coordinate 385 downwards.
GGTGCGCTTGTAGACGAGTTGTTGTCGCCATGTGTTCTTTGCTCGTGTGACGTCGTAGGCCACCTTGTCGGGGAGAATCTTGCGAAGAAAATTCGCCAACGCATCACGATCGGGTCGCGAGACCATATAGGTGGGTGAGCGCTGCAGCATCGTCACGTGCGCGGCTGATTCGGCCATCGCCGGCACGATGGTTACAGCTGTTGCGCCAGAGCCGATTACCACCACACGCTTGTTGGCGTAGTCCAAATCTTCTGGCCACTCCTGCGGGTGCACGATGGTGCCGCGAAACTTCTCGCGACCTGCGAATTCGGGCAGGTAGCCCGCCTTGTACGAGTAGTAACCCGCACACATGAAGAGGTAGTTGCATTCGAACACTCCGCTCGTG
>RGSV01000331.1 GCA_010025655.1 Acidimicrobiia bacterium | reverse complement strand
ATGATCGGCCGCAGCCATTCGATTGACCCGAGCACGTTGCGCATCACGAGCAAGGTAACGAGGAACGGGAAGGCAAGAAACAAATCGGTCACACGCATCACTACGTCGTCAAAACGACCGCCGCGGAAGCCCGCAACTGCCCCGATCAGACATCCGAGCACGACGGAGATGACTGCGGAAAAGAGCCCAATCACCAGCGACACGCGTACGCCGTAGATGAGCCGGCTGTACAAGTCGCGGCCGATGTCGTCGGTGCCGAGCCACGCGTTGGCCCGTGGGGTGAGGAAGTAATTGGGCGGCGCCTGCACTGCCTCGTTTACGCCGTAGCGCGCCGTAAACGGCGAGAGTGCAACGAAGATGACGAGGATCGCCATCACAAACACGCTCACCACCGCCGCCTTGTGGCTGACGAATCGATTGAACGCCATTCGTCGTGGCGAGATCGTCGGGAGCACTACGTCGTCACTCAAGGCGAATCCTCGGGTCAAGCCAGGCATAGGAGATGTCTGCCAGCAAGTTGAACATCAACGTCGAAAAAACGATGATTACCATCCACGGCATCAGCAGCGGAAAGTCGCCGTCACCGAAGGCAGTCAGAAAGTACATCCCCATACCTGGGTAGCTGAAGATGTTCTCGGTGATGATGAGACCACCGACGATTGCACCAACGTCGAGTGCAGCAATCGTCACAACGGGAATCAGCGCGTTGCGCAAACCGTGTTTGAACAACACTCTCCGTTCGCTGATGCCCTTTGACCTAGCCGTACGCATGTACTCGCTGCTCAGCACATCGAGCAACGACGAACGCATGTAGCGCGAATACACCGCGATGATCTGAATTGCGACCACGAAGGTGGGCAGCACCATGTGCTTGGCCATCAATGCCAAGTCGAAACCGGTGTGGCCTGGTGGATACACACCAGCGGTTGGAAACAGCGTCGAACCGAACCAACGGCTCCAATAGACGGCAAACAACAGTTGGAACAGAATCGCCGACACATACGGAGGCACAGAGATGCCGACGAAGGCCGCCGTGTTCACCGCAACATCACGCCGACCTCCCGGACGCAACGCGGCAAACACCCCGAGCATGAGGCCGACCACGATGCCGACAGCGCTCGCCGCGATGCCAAGGCGAATCGTGTTGGCTAACGCATCTTTCAGTGCAGGCCACACTTCGCGTGAGCCTTTGATACTGCGCGGCCAATCGAACGTCAAGAAATTCCCAAGCCAACGGAAGTATCCGCGTATGTAATTGGGGTCAAGGCCGTTGGCGTCGATGTACTGCTGAATCTTTGCTGGAGTAGCCCGTGCATTCAC
>RGSV01000034.1 GCA_010025655.1 Acidimicrobiia bacterium | reverse complement strand
CGTCAACGCGACGACTTCGTCGCGCGACACGATCCGAGCTTGTGTGCTTGGGACGCTTACGACGAGATTACCCCCGACATCGAGCTGGCACGTCAGCCGAATTTCTGCCCCCAGATACTGCGAGTCCACCACTCGGGCGGCATGGCCCTCGCTCGAGCCCGCGGGTAACACACTCACTCGCTCTGGTCGCAGCGTGTGGATGGCACGTCGGCCGAACAGGCGTTGCGAGGTCTCTTCGTCGAACAAATTCGCCACACCAACGAACCCGGCCACGAATGACGTTGCAGGTCGCTCGTACAAGTCGCGCGGAGAACCAACTTGTTCGAGTCGACCAGCGTTGAATACCGCGATTCGATCGCTCATCGACAGGGCCTCGCCCTGATCATGGGTGACGTATACGAAGGTGATGTTCAAGGTGCGCTGCAGTGCTTTGAGCTCGGTCTGCATTTCTTCGCGAAGTTTTAGGTCGAGTGCGCCAAGCGGTTCGTCGAGTAGCAACACCTTTGGCCGATTCACGATGGCTCGGGCAAGCGCCACGCGTTGGCGTTGGCCGCCCGAGAGTTGCGCCGGCATGCGATCGGCCAATTGTGTGAGTCGAACCATGCGCAAAGCTTCGTCGCGACGTTGGGTGCGCTCGGTCTTGTCAACTTTGCGCACACGCATGCCGTATTCCACGTTTTCGGCCACGGTCATATGTGGGAATAGTGCGTAGTCCTGAAACACGGTGTTGACATCGCGCTTGAACGCTGGTTCGTTCGACACGTCGCTGCCGTTGAGCAGAATCTCGCCGCTCGAGGGCAGCTCGAAGCCGGCGATCATGCGAAGCACCGTTGTTTTGCCCGAACCAGCCGCAGCAACAACCAACTCCGCATGATGCGCATGCTCAACGAGGTGCGCATGGACATCGATCCGGCGGTGCAGCCCGAGGATGACGCCGTGCGTCTCGTACACGGGCTCGGTGTGAGTCGTTTCGCGCATCGTCTCGACGCAGCCACCTTGGTCGATGGCAACGTCGACGATGACCGAACCTTTCTTCATCGACTTCACCATGTCTTCGGTGACCACAATCGGCGCACGAGCACCGGCGATGAGTACTGCACCAATCACCAAGTCGGCTTCGGCGATGGTGCGCTCGATCGCGCCACGATTCGAAGCGAGCGTGGTGATGCGACCCTGATGTATCTGGTCAACGAAACGCAGGCGATCTAAGTTCTTGTCGAGGATGGTGACCTCGGCCTCCATGCCAGCGGCGATTCTGGCGGAGTTCCACCCGACATTGCCCGCACCAATCACCATCACCTTGGCTGGTCGCACACCGGGTGCGCCACCCATCAACACGCCGCGACCGCCATACGGTCGCTGCAGGTAGTAGGCGCCAGCCTGTGTGGCGAGTCGACCAGCGATCTCGCTCATCGGCGCGAGTAGCGGCAACGACTTGTCAGCGAGCTGCACCGTTTCGTATGCCACGCCCGTGGTTCCCTGCTCGATCAGCGCCTTCGCAACTTTTGGATATGCCGCGAGATGCAGATAGGTGAAGAGCGTCAAATCTTTGCGCAAGAAGCCGAACTCTTTCTCGGTCGGCTCTTTCACCTTCACCACCATGCTCTTGGCCCACGCATCGGCGGCGGTGGGCACGATGGTGGCACCCGCGGCTTCGTAGGCCGAGTCGGGGATTGATGCGGCCTCTCCTGCGTGAGTCTCGACGAACACTTCGACGCCGAGCCGCTCGAACTCGCGCACTCCATCAGGGGTGAGAGCGACGCGACCTTCGAGGGTCTTGGTCTCTTTCGGCACGCCCAGCGTGGCGTGCGCAGGCTTCGGGTTGGCCGCCATGACGCTCTTTGTTCTAGCGCATCAGCGACCATGAGCCCGCCTGCCGTGAGCCACCGCCCGCCAGCGACCTGGCGGCACCGTGCTAGAAAAACCACATGAAAAAGTTCCGTAACTTCATTGACGGCCAGCACGTCGACGCCGCTAAGGGCGACACCCTCGACATCATTAATCCTGCGACCGGCAAGGTGTATGCCACGTCGCCGAACAGCAAACAAGCAGACATCGACGCCGCGATGGCGGCAGCTCAGCGCGGTTTTGAAGCGTGGAAAGAGTCGACACCGAGCGAGCGCTCTCTCGCACTCTTCCGCATTGCTGATGCGATCGAAAAACGCAAAGACGAGTTCATCGCAATGGAAGTGGAGAACTGCGGCAAGCCAGTTGCAATCACGACGTCGGAAGAGATTCCGCCGATGGTCGATCAAATCCGTTTCTTCGCGGGTGCAGCACGCATGCTCGAAGGCAAGAGCGCCGGTGAATACATGAAGGGCTTCACGTCGATGATTCGTCGCGAACCAGTCGGCGTGTGCGCGCAAGTTGCACCGTGGAACTACCCGATGATGATGGCGGTGTGGAAGTTCGCGCCGGCCATTGCTGCGGGCAACAGCATCGTGCTGAAGCCGAGCGACACCACGCCAGCCACCACTGTGCTGCTCGCCGAGATTGCCGCCGAATTCTTGCCCGCGGGCGTATTCAACGTTGTGTGTGGCGACCGCGACACGGGTCGAACGATGGTCGCTCACCCCACACCCGCAATGGTGTCAGTCACCGGTTCGGTGCGTGCAGGCATGGAAGTCGCCGAGGCTGCGTCGAAATCGCTCAAGCGCGTGCACCTCGAACTCGGCGGCAAGGCTCCCGTCGTCGTGTTCGATGATGCTGACCTCGCTGCAGCAGCCGCGCAGATTTCGATGACCGGCTATTTCAATGCCGGTCAAGACTGCACGGCAGCCACCCGCGTGATTGCAGGTCCGAAGGTCTATGGCGATTTCGTCGAAGCGCTCGCCGAAGCAGCCAAGGGCACCAAGACCGGAGCGCCGAATGACGATGTTCTCTACGGTGCGTTGAACAATGCCAACCAACTTGCTCGTGTGAACGGTTTCATCGAAAAGGCACCCAAGCACGCTCGCGTGGTGGCCGGTGGCAACAAGATCGGCAACGATGGCTATTTCTTCGAGCCCACCGTCGTCGCCGACCTGAAGCAGAACGACGACATGATTCAGCAAGAGATCTTCGGCCCAGTCATCACCGTGCAGAAATTCAGCGACGAGGCTGAGGCCGTCACATGGGCAAACGGAGTTGAATACGGCCTTGCATCGTCAGTGTGGACCCGCGACTTCGGCAAGGCAATGCGCATGGCCAAGGCTCTCGATTTCGGCTGCGTATGGATCAACACGCACATCCCAGTCGTGGCCGAGATGCCACACGGCGGCTACAAGAAGTCGGGCTACGGCAAAGATCTCTCCGCGTACGCACTTGACGACTACACCCGCATCAAGCACGTGATGGCGAACATCAACATCTAGTGACTAGCGTTGCGCAGTCGAGGGGGCGATAGTCGGCAGTGAGTGGCGAGCGTGGCTCAGTTGAACTCAATGACGTAACTAAGCGCTACGGCGACGTCGTTGCCGTCGACAAGATCAATCTTGAGATTCACCCCGGCGAGTTCCTCTCGCTCTTGGGTCCAAGTGGCTGCGGCAAAACAACCACGTTGCGCATGCTTGCCGGTTTCGAGCAACCCGACGAAGGGTTCATTCGTATCTCGGGTCAATATGTGCAGGGTGTGCCGCCCTACAAACGCGACGTCAACACGGTGTTTCAGCACTACGCGCTCTTCCCGCACATGACAGTGGCGGAGAACGTCGCCTACGGACTTCGGCAAAAAGGCGTCGCAAAATCAGAAATCGCCACTCGCGTGATGGAAGCGCTCGACATGGTGCAAATGTCAAAGTTGGCCGAGCGCCGCCCGCGACAAATGTCTGGTGGACAGCAGCAGCGTGTTGCCGTCGCGCGTGCACTCGTTAATCGCCCGAGCATTCTGTTGCTCGACGAACCCCTCGGTGCACTCGACCGCAAGTTGCGCGAAGAAATGCAGATCGAGCTCAAGTTGCTGCAGACGAGGCTCGGCATCACCTTCGTGTTCGTCACGCACGACCAAGAAGAAGCCATGTCGATGAGCGATCGCATCGCCATCATGCTCAACGGTCACATCGAACAGATCGCCGACCCAGAAACCGTGTACGAACACCCAACCACGGCCTTCGTCGCTGGGTTCGTCGGGCGCAACAACTTCTGGCAAGGCATCGCCACCGAACATGGCTCGCAGGCCGACGATGGCACGATCTTCGTCGCGAGCCGCCCTGAAGAAGATGTGCCAAACGGCGAGCCGGCGCTCTCGGCCGTGCGGCCCGAGTGCATCAATTTGAGTGCCAAGCAACCTGCCAAACCTGAAAACTCGACGCAAGCGACTGTGGCCGGTGTGTCGTATTTCGGCGACGTGCTGCAATATGTTGTGCGAACCCGCACAAAGGACCTGCTCGTTTTGGTGCCGCGTACCAACCCCGAGCGGTTTCAGGTCGATGACCCCGTCTGGTGCTCGTGGTCAGCCGAAGACGTCTACCTCTTCTCGGCGCGCCAGGCCAACATCGTGTTGGCTGCCCCCACCGCAACGGTTTAAACCCGCCTCGCCGATTTGGCGCCCACCAATTTGGCGCGCGCTACCGCCTAGTGCGCTAACTTAATCACAGCCGTCGGCGACCGCCGGCCACATCACAGGGGGAACCTCATGGCCAAGCAACTCCGCATGCTCGCACCGGAAGCATTTCGCGAGCATCTCTCACGTCGCGCGTTCATCACCGGCGGCACCGCAGCAGCGGGCTTTGCCGTGGTGCTCGCAGCCTGTGGCGGCTCGGAAGAAGAGTCGAACGGTGACAGCGGAAGCGAAGCGGCATCGGGCGACTACAGCCGCGTGATCAACACATCGTCGGGTTCGCTCGCGATGTACACCTGGGGTGACTACAACGATCCCGAGATTGTCGGTGCGCTTGCTGAGAGCGAACTCGGCGTCACGATGAAAGTCGATTATTACCCGAGCAATGAAGACCTCATCACCAAATTGGCGGCAAGCAACGGCAACAGCGGTTTCGACATCGTCGTGCCGACTGGCCCGTATGTTCCGCAGATGATTGAGAAGGGCCTCATTCAGAAGCTCGATATGTCGAAGCTTCCAAACTTCGGCAACCTCGACCCCGCATATGTGTCGCAAGCGTGGGACCCGAACAACGAGTACTCGGTCTGCAAGAACTGGGGCAGCACTGGATACTTCTACAACAAGACAAAGATCACCCGAAAGATGGAGACGTGGCAAGACTTCATCGATGCGTGCATGAACGAAGGCAGCGGCAACTGCGCGATGATCGACACCGCACCGAATCTCTGCGGCATGTGGTACTGGGCGAATGGTCACAACTGGAACGATCAAGACCCGGCCAAGCTCGATGCGTGCGAGAAGTTCCTCGTCGACGAATTCGCGCAGCACATCAAGGCGTTCGACTCGTACCCGAGCACGAAGCTCGCCGAAGGTGCGTACTCGTTGGCCATGGGCTGGAACGGTGACCTGCGCCAGGCCTATGTGCGCATTGCCGATGCCGGCGGCAACCCCGATGAGTGGGTGTGGGTGCTTGGTGCTCCAGCCACCGAACTGTGGATGGACAACTACTGCATCGCCGCAGGCGCACCGAACCCCGACGCCGCGCACGCGTGGATCAACTGGGAACTTGTTCCCGAGATCTCGATTAAAGATCTGCAGTACCACGGCTACAACACCGGCATGAAGAACATGGACACGCTCGTTGCTGAACTTGCGCCTGACCTTGAGTTGGGCGACATGATTTTCTTCAGTGATGAGCAAGTCGCTACGTTCCAGACGCAGGAAATCACGCCGTCGCTCGATCGAATGGTTGACATCTTCAACAAGGTGAAGGCAAAGGCCGGCGCCTAGTCAAGGGCTGAGGAGCTGGGCGGGAGCCTGACCACAACGTGACCGCGACGGTCGCACCAGAGAAGCGTTGGCGCCCGCGTGCGCCGAGGTTCGCCTTGGCGCTGCCGTCGATGGTTTGGTACACGGCGTTCTTCATTGTTCCGATCGCGCTGGTCGTCGTCTATTCATTTGGCACGAAAGACACGAGCAAGCTCGTGCCGGTCGATTTTTCGAATCCGTCGACGCGCAGTTACAGCGAGGTCTTCGACGAGACGTTCTTCGTCGTGTTTCGCAGCACGGTGCGCATCGCGATTACCGCCACCTTGTTGTGCCTGCTGATTGGTTTGCCAGTCGCGTACTTCGCTGCGTTCAAGGTCAGCGAAAAATGGCGTGCCATCGTGCTGGCCGCCGTGGTGGTGCCGAGCTTCACCAGCTTCTTGATTCGTACGGTGGCGTGGCGAATTCCGCTCGCACCGAACGGCAACTTGTCAAAGTGGATGCAAGACCTCGGGGTGGTTGGGGAGAATGGCATCCAGGTTCTCGAAACTGCCGCAGCCGTGCAACTCGCGATCGTCTACAACTACCTCGGGTTCATGATTTTGCCGCTCTACGTTGCGTTCGACCGCATTGACGTGCGACTGCGTGAGGCCAGCAAAGACCTCGGTGCAGGTCGAGCGTCAACGTTCTTCAGTGTCACTCTGCCGCTTGCGGGGCCGGGCATTGCGGCCGGTGTGTTGCTCACGTTCATCCCCATGTGTGGTGACTATGTGACCGCCACGGTGCTCGGCGGAGCGAAGGGCAACATGATCGGTGCGATGATTGCGTCGCAGTTCAGCGGAGCGCAGAACTGGCCACTCGGCGCCGCAATGGCCGTGTTGATGATTGGTGCGGTGTTGCTCACTCTGGTGGTCGGCGCTGCGATCGTGTGGCTGTTTCCGCGACTGCTCGGGTTGTTCGAGCCGCTCATTCAGCAGTGGCGTCGGTCGCGGGCGAGTAGCGCGGCACAGTCGGCCGCTGCAACGGCCGCCAGCGGTGCTGAGCCCTCGAGGCGTTGGTCGATAGCTGACGGTGTGTTGCAGCGCAGCCTCGGCGTATGGACCATATTGGTGTTGGTCTTTCTCTTCATCCCCGTCGGGCTTGTCTTTCTGCATTCGTTCAATCGCGGCAACTCATTCACGATTTTTGCCAATGCGGTAAGCACCAAGTGGTGGGGCGAACTGTTCGACGGGGCGATGTTCTTCACCACCGTGTTGCGATTTGCGGTGTTCATTGGTGCAGCAGTTATCGCCAAACGCTTGCTTACTCGCCGCGCACTCTTTGGTCGTGCTGCCTACACCGTGTGGATCGCGCCAGGGGCGTTCGCCCTCGCTCTGGTGATCAACGGTTTGCTCACCAGTTGGTATGCGACGATCTTCGACTTCGCCGGCGTTGGCGACGCAATTCGTAACTCATTCATTGCCGCCTTTGGCGCAACAGTTATTGCGGTGGCTCTCGGTGGCACATCGGGCGTGGCGCTTGCACGTCGGCCCGGGGCATGGTCGAACGCGTTCATGGTGGTGGTGTTTCTCATCCTCGTGACGCCGGAAATCATGGACGCCATTGCGCTCGCCACATGGTTCCCGCGCATTCAAGACGTCGCCGTCATCGGCCACATCTTCACCGAAGGCTGGGGACCGTTCAATGGCGGCATCAACAAGTTGTGGGTCGGCCAATCACTGTATGCATCAGCGGTGGTCACGCTCATCGTTCGCGCGCGATTGGCGGGGCTCGATGAGTCGCTTGAACAAGCAGCAGCCGACCTCGGAGCGCCTCCTGGACGTGCGTTTCGTCAAATCACGCTGCCGTTGATTGCGTCGGCGATGATCGCGGGTGGCTTGTTGTCGTTCGCGCTCTGCCTCGACAATGCGGTGATCTCGACGCTCATCAGTGAGGCGGGTTCAACCACCTTCCCCGTCGCTCTGCTCGGTGCGACGCGCAGCACGATCAAGCCGTTCTGGGGCGTGGGTGCAATCAGTTTGTTCGTTGTGACGATGGCGTCGCTGTGGTTCTTGGTCGTGATCTTGCGCCGCGGCGGTGCGTCGGCGGGCAATATCGCTGCAACGCTCACTGGCAACTAGTCAGTGGCGCGCGTCGCGGTCGGGCCCGACAAAACCCCCGAGTGGATTCGCGATGCCGTTCGCGCGGGCGGTTGCGATGTGGTCGGGTATTCCGACGCTGAAGCGCTCGTGTGGGGAGACCCGTACGGCGCCGACGCACTCGGCGAAGTGATGAGACAACACCAGCACTTTCGTTGGGTGCAATTGCCGTTTGCCGGTATTGAGAATTTTGTTCCACACCTTGACAAACATCGCGTGTGGACGAGCGGCAAGGGTGTTTATGCCGAACCAGTCGCCGAGTTGTGCATGGCGTTCTTGCTTGGCGGCATGCGTCACGTGATCGGATACTCGCGGGTTCGTGAGTGGACCAGAGACCACGGTCGCTATCTGCTCGGTGGCAACATCGTGATCGTCGGTGGGGGAGGCATAACTACTTCGCTGGTGCGCATGTTGCAGGGGTTCAACACGCACATCACGGTGGTTCGTCGGCATCCCACACCGATGCCAGGCGTGCAACGCGTGGTAGGGCAGGGCGAACTGCATGCGTTGTTGCCGACTGCCGATGCGGTGGTCTTGGCGTGTGCGTTGACACCCGAGACGACAGGGCTCTTTGCGGCGCGTGAGTTTGCGATGATGAAACGCGATGCTTGGATCGTGAACGTTGGACGAGGGCGGCTGATTGTCACCGACGACCTCGTGGCTGCGTTGCGAGACGGCCGCATTGGGGGTGCCACGCTTGATGTGACTGATCCTGAACCGCTACCGAAAGAACATGCCTTGTGGTCGCTCGACAACTGTCTCATCACACCGCACATCGGCAACACGCGCGCGATGGCAGTGCCGCTCTTGAGCGAACGAATCACGACGAACTGCAGGCTGTTCGCTGCGGGCGAGCCACTGATTGGTCTGGTCGACGTGTCGCTCGGATACTGAATAGACAGACCACGCCATGACCGACCACTACGCCACTCTCGGTGTGTCGCGCACGGCATCACACGAGCAGATTCGTCGCGCCTATCGCGAACGCATGCGTGCCGCGCATCCAGATTCTTCTGGTGGGCGAACGTCGGGGGCGTCACGCCCATCGGGCTCGGCCGCGGCCGAAGTCACCCGCATCGCCGAAGCGTGGGACGTGCTGTCGTCACCGACCCGTCGAGCCGCATACGACTTGCAACTCGCCTCCGGCTCGGCCGCTGGTGCGCGCTCAACTGTGTCAGGTAGTGGCACCACCAGCCCTCGGATGCAGGGCACGTTTGACTACGAGCCACAGCCTGATCGCGTGTATCCGCCTGCGCGGTTTCCGTGGCGGTTCGTGTTGATAACGATCGGCATCGGCACCGCGATCATCCTGTTCTTGCATCTCGTCGGAGACCGCACACCGCCGCGCACAATTGACGGGCTCATCACTTCCGGCTCGTGCGTTGACTTCGACAACGTCGGCGCGGCATACGAAGTGTCGTGCGACGGCCCACACCAGGCAGTCGTGCGTGAGCTAGTGCCGTTCGATTCCGCCTGCGATAGCGACACCACCCAAGCGCGCGACCGCCAGGGCATGG
>RGSV01000330.1 GCA_010025655.1 Acidimicrobiia bacterium | reverse complement strand
CACGGTTCGGCGAGGCGCGCTGCGAGTTCGGCTTGGGTCCACTCGCCTTGCTCAGGATGACCGGCGAATGCTCTGGCGTTGACCGAGAGCCACTCTTCGTCGTCAACGCCGGGCCGAAACGGTCGGGTGGTGAAGCCTGGTGGCACGTGATGGTGGGCGGCGAGTGGTAGATCGCAACGCATGTGCAAGAGCGGAGTGTCGGGTGTGAAGCCGTTGTCGACAGCAAAGCCGTGTTCGTCGTTGTTTGGTTCGAAGACGAACCATCGCACGGGCCCGCCGCCCCGTGACGCGATGTTGGAGATCGCGGCGTCGAACTCGTCGTGCGTTACATGATCATGGCTTCGCATGACCCAGCCACGGTTGATGCGCGAAATCTCGAGTCGCGACACGCCGAAAGATTACCGTGGTGCGCGTGCCGCGAACGAAGAAGCAGCCCGCTCGGCCGAAGCGACCAACGAAAGCCGAGCTGCCCGCCCACGCGCGCGTGATTCTGCGCGGGTTAAAGAAGGACTATCCCGTCGCTGTCTGCGAGCTGACACACGAGTCGCCGTTTCAGTTGCTCGCTGCCACAATTTTGTCGGCGCAGTGCACCGACGCCCGCGTCAATATGACGACGCCAGCGTTGTTCGCCGCGTATCCCACGGCGCAAGCGATGGCTCTCGCTGACATCTCTCACGTTGAGCAGCTGGTGAAGTCGACTGGGTTCTATGCATCGAAGGCCAAGAATCTCATCGGCATGGCGAACGCGGTCATGACGCGTTTTGGGGGAGAAGTGCCGACGGCCATCGAAGACCTCGTCACTCTGCCTGGCGTAGGGCGAAAGACTGCCAACGTGGTGCGGAGCGTGGTGTTCGACCTGCCCGGTCTGCCCGTTGACACACATGTGTTGCGCCTGTCGAAACGGCTCGGATTGACGCGTAAAGAAGATCCGGTAAAAGTTGAGCACGAACTCAACGCACTGCTGCCACCTGCCGAGTGGGGAGAATTCAGTTTGCGGTTGATTCTGCACGGCCGTCGCGTGTGTGATGCACGTAAACCCAAGTGCGGCGAGTGTCGACTCGCCACAGTGTGCCCGTCGAGACAGTGATGCCAACGCCGAGTGACAACGCAAGCGCAGCCGCTGAGCTTGCTGCGTTGGTCGATGCGGTAGAGGCGTGTCGTGCGCGATTGTCGGCTCTCGCCGAGCGGCGCAACGCCGCCTTGCGCGGTGACGGCGACGACGCCGACTCATTGCTTGTGTCGATCTTCGAAGCCGAACGTGGTTTGTCGACTGCTATCAGGCTCTTGCAGCGCGCTGTACGCAGCGCTCGCTGAGCACGA
>RGSV01000329.1 GCA_010025655.1 Acidimicrobiia bacterium | reverse complement strand
CTACCTCGGTGCCTATGAGTTGACCGAGGCCACGCTCGCCGACGGCACCAACGCGCAACTTGATGAACACTTCGGGTCGCTCGGCGGATGGGTCGCGTCGACACTCGTGAAACTCGGCGATCTGCAGTTCAGCTACCACCCTGCCGACGACGAGAAGTAGTCAGCGCACGTCGTCGGGCAACAACGACGCGAGGGGCACCTGCGGGCGCGGTCCCATGTGCATGATGACCTCAGCAGCACAGATGGTGCCGATTTCTGCCGACTGTTCGAGTGTCTTACCGTGCGTTATGCCGTAGAGAAAGCCGGCCGCGTACATGTCGCCAGCGCCAGTGGCATCGACAATTGGGTCGACGGGTAGCGCCGGCACCTCGATGAACTCGTCAGGGGTCACCACGGCAGAGCCGCGCTTACTGCGCGTCACCACGGCGAGCGGGCAACACTCGCGCAACTTGCCGACCGCAGCCGAGAAGTCATCGGTGCCATACAGCGTGGTGAGCTCGTGCTCGTTGGCAAAGAGCAGGTCAACTTCGTCATTCACGAGGGCGACGAAGTCGGCGTGATGGCGTTGCACACAGAACGAATCAGAGAGCGTGAGCGCCACCTTGCGCCCGGCAGCGTGCGCGTAGTGGGCCGCCACACGAAAGGCTTCTTTGGCATCGTCTTTGTCGAAGAGATAACCCTCAAGAAACACCCACTCGGCGGTCTGCACTGCCTCGCGGCTCACGTCGCCAGGGTGCAACACTGCGCCCGCACCGAGGTAGGTGTTCATCGTGCGCTGACCATCGGGGGTCACCACGATCACGCAGCGCCCAGTGGGCAAGCCATGATCTTTCGGGGCCGGAAAGAACGAGACGCCAGCTTCGGTGAGGTCGCTGGTGAAGGTTCGTCCGAGGTCATCATCGGCGATCTTGCCAATGAACCCCGCCCGCCCGCCGAGGCTGGCGAGGCCGTGGCTGGTGTTCGCCACCGAACCGCCACTGGCCATGAAACTCTCACTAAGGTGCGACATGAGGTACTGCGAACGCCCGTCGTCGACGAGCATCATCGACGCCTTCGTGAGGTTGTGCTCGGTAAGAAAATCCTCAGAAACCGTGGCAATCACGTCGACCATCGCATTGCCAATGGTGACAGCGTCAAGGGTTGCTCGGCTCACGGCTCTCTCACACTAGAACCGCAGCCGAAGAAGTACTTACGTCTACATTCTTTCACCCGAAAGAGATTAGGGTTGACTTCTCGCCTAATTCGGGGGCTCCACCTCTGAAGGGTCGTCAAAAGGAGTGATAGGAAATGAAAGGCAAGACACTTTCTGCACAACTGAAG
>RGSV01000328.1 GCA_010025655.1 Acidimicrobiia bacterium | reverse complement strand
TCGCCTCGGTCGGGTTTCTGCTTCCGTCGGTGGTGGTGGCCGCGGGGTTCATTGCGTTGCTACCGAACCGTCTGCACGTCTCACTCGCCACGATGATCGCTGCTCACGCATACTTCAACATCGCCGTCGTGTTGCGTGTTGTCGCCCCACGACTCGAATCGTTCGACACGAGGCTCGTGGCGGCGGCGCGCACGTTGGGTGCTGGCCCGCTGCGCACGTTCGCCACGGTGTCGTGGCCCGCAATGCGCAGTGCCGTGGTGTCGGCTGCAGCGGTCGTCTTCATCTACTGCTTCACGTCGTATGCGGTGGTGCGCACCTTGGGTGGCGTCACTCGCAACACGTTGGAGAGCGACATCGCCGTGCGTGCCTACGCGATCGGCGATATCGGTGGTGCCGTGGTCTTGTCTGTCGTGCAAGTTGTGGTCATCGCCATAGTGGTGCTGCTGGGTCGCGCAATTGCTCGCGATGCGGCGAGCACAACTCGACGCACAACGCTGACACTCTCCTCTGTTGCTGGTATGCGAGCCAACATGGGCGTGGTGATCGTGGTTGTCACCCTCACGCTGGTGACGGCACCTCTGGTCGCTCTTGCAAGGTCGTCGCTGCGGGTCGGTGACGCCTGGTCGTTGGCTGGCTGGCGCAGCCTTGTCGACAACAACGCTGAGTTGGCGACACCCGAATCCGCACCACCCACCGCGACCTCCGCGTCCGCACTCATCGATTCGCTCGTCGCATCAGGTCGCACTGCGGTATTCGCTGCCATCGTGGCTCTCGTCTTGGCGGCAGGCCTTTCGCGCACGGTGGTGCGATTGGGTTCTCGTGGTCGCTGGCTTGATGCCGTATCGATGGTGCCGCTCGTCGTGTCACCTGTGACACTCGGGCTCGGCCTCATCGTCACGTTTGATTCCGGCTGGTACGACTGGCGTGGTGCGTGGTGGTTCGTCGCCGTCGTGCACTCGGTAATCGGTTTGCCACTTGCCGTGCGAGTGCTGGTGCCGGCGTGGCGCAACATCGCGCCTGGTTTGCATGATGCTGCCGCCGTGCTGGGCGCCGCACCTCGACGACGCTTCGTCGATATCGACCTGCGCCTCTTGCGCCCAGCCCTCATCGCTGCGGCGGGTCTTGTTGCCGCAGTGTCGTTGGGTGAATTTGGTGCCGCATCGATGTTGTCGCGCAGCGGTGCCGAAACCATGCCGGTGACGATTGCTCGCCTGCTTGGGCGCACGGGTGATCTCGTGCGCACGCAAGCATTTGTGCTCGCGACCGTGCTCGTGGCTGCGTGCATCACTGCTCTGTTGCTCGTCGAATCTGGCGCGCGCAACCACACTCA
>RGSV01000327.1 GCA_010025655.1 Acidimicrobiia bacterium | reverse complement strand
GTCGTCGTAGTCGTCGTCGTGGTGACAGCAGTCGTAGTTGTCGTTGATATCGATGGCCTCGTGACCCACACGTTGCGCTTACCTTTGCGCTGGCAAACTTGTGTTTGACCGGCAACTTGACGAGTCTGTCCGAGCCGAGTGCAGCGAATGGCTGCCGTTACCCGCTCGTTGGCACGTTCCAATGGTGTTTCGGCAGCCACTTGTCGAGTGGGCAGGCTCGCAACGGCGAGTGCTGCCACGAGTGTCGCCACAGCAGCTTTGTGGCGTGGTGCGCGTGTCGTACTGCGTGTTTGGTCAGCCATTGATTTTCTCCCACATTGGTGAATACTGAATATCGCGACACTTCTCCCCGGCGTATGGACCATTAACGATCTTGAAGTAGCGATTTCTGGCGGGGTCAAACACCGAGAGTTTTGGGTGCCCGATTGGGTACCACCAGATGCTCCCCGAATTCCAGATGTCGTTTTCGGGCACCTTGATA
The DNA here is from genome assembly GCA_010025655.1 of Acidimicrobiia bacterium. Classification (GTDB taxonomy): domain Bacteria; phylum Actinomycetota; class Acidimicrobiia; order Acidimicrobiales; family Ilumatobacteraceae; genus F1-60-MAGs027. The sequence goes on along the minus strand of RGSV01000327.1, from coordinate 855 downwards.
TACGGGCGATCTGGCGTAGGAGTCGCGATGATCTCTCGAACGACGTACTCACACTCCGGCCGACCTGTTGGCGACATCATGAGACTCAACAACGCATAGATCAACGTCCAGCCCCATGGTCGGCACACCCCGCGGTATTGCACACCACACTGTTCGTTGAACTCTGCTGGGAAACTTTGCGACTTGCGGAACATGCTGTCTGACGGATACCAGTGGCCGACTTGGCCTGGGCATGCACGACCATCGAGGCGACGCAGGAAACGAACCCCAAGTCCGGTCCAGAAATTATCCCAACCAGTGCACTCATATTCATACCACTCGTTGACACCCCACTTCACCCCGCGATAGCCCTCGACGAACATGAAGTAAAAGCGGTTGTTGTGGCCGTACTTGTCTTCATTCATTCCGTGCGTCCAGTCGAGCCCGGCTTTTTGCAACACGTCCTGAAAGAGGTCTTCGAGAATCCACCCTTCATCAACGAAATATGATCGGAAGGCCCTGTTCGTCACCGGAATCTGCACATACTGCACATCCAGCTGACCCTCGAACATGTCATACCGCAGACGGTGCCCTGGAAACTGCGTCGTCATGTAGCGGTTCACGTCAGCCGCAATACCTGCGATAGCGCCACTCGTATCTCGTTTCTCGTCAGGGCCGTCAACGAACGTCGCGTAGATGAACTTCACGTCATAGTTCGCAGAGCCTGGGCGATCTACTGTCGAACGTGGAAGACCAGGCTTCACGACATCGACGGCTTCGGTCGTGGTTGTGGTCGGTGGATTCGTGGTCGAAGTCGTGCGAATCGTCGTGGTCGTAGTTGATGGCGCCGCCACCCAACGTCGCACCTTGCCAACA
>RGSV01000326.1 GCA_010025655.1 Acidimicrobiia bacterium | reverse complement strand
GTGGTCGACCCGGTGACGGGGGAGACGCTGTCGACGCCGAGTGAGATTCTCGTGTTTCCGGCCACGCACTATGTAGCCGGTGATGACCGCATGCGCGAGGCGATCATTCGCATCGAAGCCGAATTGGCTGATCGTCTGGCGTGGTTCAACGCCAACGGCAAGCTGCTCGAAGCGCAGCGATTGGGCATGCGCACGCGATATGACATCGAGATGATTCAAGAGATGGGGTATTGCAATGGCATCGAGAACTATTCGATGCACATCGACGACCGCACCTTCGGCGACCCACCGTTCACCCTGCTCGACTACTTCCCAGACGACTATCTCCTCGTCATCGACGAGAGCCACGTGGCGGTGCCGCAGTTGTATGGCCAGTTTGCCGGTGACCGCGCCCGCAAAGACACGCTCGTCGAGCACGGTTTTCGCTTGCCGAGTGCGCGCGAAAACCGGCCGCTGAAGTTCGAAGAAACCCTCGAGCGAGTCAACCAGTGCATCTTCATGTCGGCAACGCCCGCAAAGTATGAGTTGCAACACTCGACGCAGGTGGTGGAGCAGATTGTGCGGCCGACCGGGCTCATTGACCCCGAGGTCATCGTCAAGCCGACAAAGGGCCAGATTGACGACATCATCGTGAACGTGAATCAGCGAGTCGAAAAGGGCGACCGCGTGCTCATCACGACCCTGACCAAGAAGATGGCAGAAGATCTCACCGAATATCTGCTTGAACAGGGCCTGCGGGTGCGATACTTGCACTCGAACATCGACACCATTGAGCGCATCGAGATCTTGCGTGCACTGCGTCTCGGAGAATTCGACGTGCTGGTCGGCATCAACCTGTTGCGCGAAGGGCTGGACTTGCCCGAAGTGTCACTTGTCGCGATTCTTGATGCCGATAAAGAGGGATTCTTGCGCAGTGAAACGTCGCTCATTCAGACCATCGGTCGTGCGGCACGCAACGTCGACGGTCAAGTCATCATGTATGCCGACCAGCGCACCAAGGCCATGGAGGCAGCCATCAGCCTGACGAATGCCCGTCGCGAGCGCCAGATTGCCTACAACGCCGAACACGGCATCGAGCCCAAGACGATTCGCAAGGCTGTAGGTGACATCCTTTCGATTTTGCGTCCCGACGAGACTGCGCCGTATCCGGGCAAGGGCAAGCGCCAGTCACGCGAACGCGACAAGGTGATTCGCGACCTGAAGGCCCTCGGCGCGAGCGAACTCGAGCGTCTTGTTCAGACCCTGGAAGAAGAAATGCATCAAGCGGCCGCCGATCTGCACTTTGAGCAGGCCGCTCGACTGCGTGACGAAATTCGCGAGCTGCGCCGTGAGGTCCGGGAAGCACGTTG
>RGSV01000325.1 GCA_010025655.1 Acidimicrobiia bacterium | reverse complement strand
GCGGCAATCGGTCTCAAGCGTGTGCCGCGCAACGAGGTGTCGGCCTATGGCTGCATCACGCCACAGGGTGTTCCTGATGCGACGGGTCGTGTTGGTGTACGCGACGTCGTTGAGAAGCCCAATGTGGTCGATGCGCCGAGTGATCTCGTGATTATCGGACGATATGTATTTGGCCGCGACATCTTCGGATACTTGGCCGACCTCAAGCCGGCTGCGGGCGGCGAGTTGCAACTGAGTGACGCAATAGGCGCTGCAGCGCGCAAGGGCGCAGTCAATGGGGCGCTTGTCAACTGCTCGCGACACGACACGGGCACGCCACTCGGCATGTTGACTGCATCAGTTGATGCAGCGCTGCGACGCAAAGACGCCAGCCAAGCATTACGCACCTGGCTTGAACGGAGGCTCTCATCATGACCACCCTGAACAACGAAATCTCGCCTGCTGACGCTGGCATTGACCCCGCGCGACTCGCGCGGCTGAACGCACACTTCGAGCGATATGTCGATGACGGTCGGCTTCCAGGGTTTCACTTCGTTGTCGCACGACACGGCAAGGTCGCGCATCAACACCGCTATGGCATGCGTGATCTTGAGTCGGCGCTACCGGTCGAGGCTGACACCATCTATCGCATTTATTCGATGACCAAGCCGATCACGTCCATCGCTCTGATGATGCTCGTCGAAGAAGGAAAGCTGCAGTTGAACGACCCGGTCAGCAAGTTCATCCCGAGTTTCGGAGACTCGCGCGTGTGGCGAGGTGGCTCGGTGGTGAAACCGTTTACCGAACCGGTCACCGAGACGATGCTGGTATGGCACCTGCTGACGCACACGTCGGGTCTGACCTATGGCTTCTTGTATCAATCGCCGGTCGATGATCTCTATCGGCGCGCGGGGTACGAATGGGGAATTCCGCGTGGGGCAACGCTGGCTGACGCGTGCGATGCCTGGGCGTCGCTGCCACTGCTCTTTCAACCCGGCACCGAGTGGAACTACAGCGTCGCCACCGACGTCGTCGGCCGCATCATTGAAGTGGTGTCGGGTGAGTCACTCGACACCTTCTTTGCCAAACGCATCTTTGCTCCCTTGCAGATGCACGACACTGGCTTCTTCGTGCCAGAAGAAAAGCACGGTCGACTCGCCGCGCTGTATCAGCCCGACCCCGCTACTCGTCTGGCGAAACGGCTCGACACGATGGGCAAGGCTGCAACGCGTGCGCCGAACTTTCTCGGTGGCGGCGGTGGGCTCGTGTCGACCGCGCACGATTATCACCGATTCATGATGATGCTCGCCAACGGCGGCGAACTCGACGGCGCGCGACTCGTCTCACCACGCACGCTTCGTATGATGACCA
>RGSV01000324.1 GCA_010025655.1 Acidimicrobiia bacterium | reverse complement strand
CCGAAGTAGTTCTGCACGCGGCGCTCGGTGGGCAGGCCGTTGTCGTCCCAACCCATGGGGTAGAACACGTGCTTGCCGCGCATGCGCTGATATCGAGCAATCGTGTCGGTGTGCGTGTAAGAAAACACGTGTCCCATGTGCAACGAACCGCTAACCGTGGGTGGCGGGGTGTCGACGGCAAACACCTCGTCACGACGAGCCGTGCGGTCGAAGTTGTAGAGATTCGCGCTGCGCCAGCGGTCGGCAAACTTGGTTTCCACCCCTTCGAGTGATGGCTTTTCGGGCACGCGACGCGCCGCCGAAGTCTTCGACATGCTCACTCAACGGTAGTGGGGCGAGTGCATTCGTAGGCTGGAAACGTGCTCTCGTTGTACGACACGCTGACGCGTGAAGTAAGGGTGCTCGAGATGCGCGATCCGGGTCGGCTCGGCGTCTATCTGTGTGGCCCCACGGTGTATGGACCACCACATCTCGGTCACGGTCGCGCGACGCTGGTGTACGACATCTTGCGGCGCTATCTCGAATGGTGCGGCATTGAGGTGCGTCTGGTCTCGAATATCACCGATATCGACGACAAGATCATCGATCGAGCAAATCGTGAAGAGCGACCGTGGCAAGACATCACGCACAAGTGCGAAAACGTGTGGTTCGATGCGATGGGTCGTTTGGGTGTGAAGCGGCCAACCGATGTTCCGCACGCGACCGACTACGTCGAACAGATGGTGCAGATGATTGGCGAGCTCACTGCTCGTGGTGCTGCGTATACGACCTCTGATGGCGTGTATCTCGATGTTTCGAAGGTGCCTGACTACGGCGCACTTGCTCATCAGTCGCTCGACGAGATGCTCGCGGGTGGTGGTGATCGCGAAGTGCTCGGCGCAAGTGAAAAACGCAGTGCCGCCGACTTTGCATTATGGAAGTTTTCAAAACCCGGCGAGCCATCGTGGCCGTCACCGTGGGGTGCTGGTCGCCCGGGGTGGCACAGCGAATGCGTGGTGATGTCGCTCGAGTTGCTCGGTGAAGGCTTTGACTTGCATTGCGGTGGTGCCGACCTGCGGTTTCCGCATCACGAGAACGAGCGGGCCCAGGCGGTGGCACTTGGCAAGCGATTCGCTCGCCACTGGATGCACAACGGCTTCGTCGTCGACCTCGATGGCGAAAAGATGTCAAAGAGTCTTGGCAACGTCACCAACCTGCTCGACTTGCTTGATCAATTCGACGCGCGGGCCTATCGGGTGCTTTTGCTGCAAACCCACTACCGCTCGCCGGTGCGTGTCGGTCGCGACAATCTCGACGCGGCAGGTAAGACACTCGCTGGGCTCGATGCGTTTGCGGCCCGCAGTGCATCGC
>RGSV01000323.1 GCA_010025655.1 Acidimicrobiia bacterium | reverse complement strand
AGGCCCTCGATCAATGCGTCACGGCGTGATTGGTAAGTGTTGCACACTTCGGTCGGGAAGTCGTGGGCCTCGTTCAAGGTGACCGTCGCCGCGATCTGAATCGGCTGAAACGAGCCGTAGTCAAGATACGACTTCAACTTCACGAGCGCCTGCACCACCTGGGTGTTGCCCACCAAGAATGCGCACCGCCAGCCGGCCATCGAGAAGCCTTTGGTCATCGAATAGAGCTCGACAGCGCAGTCCATCGCCCCTTTGGCTCGCAGAATCGACGGCGGTTCGTAACCGTTGAAACCCATGTCGGCATACGCGAAGTCGTGTACGACGATCATCTCGCGCTCGCGACAGAAATCGACGACTCGCTGCATGAAGGCCAGGTCAACCGTCGCACCGGTCGGGTTGTGCGGAAACGAGATCACCAACACCCGCGGCTTGGGCCAACCGACTTCCCACGCCTTGTGCAACGACGCGAAGAACTCGTCTTGATATTCGACGTCGACATCGGTGGCCGACAACAACCGTCGCTGGCTGCGCATCGGAATCTGCCGCAGATCTGCTCCGGCAAAGAGCGGACCAAAGATGTGGATCGGATAACTCGGGCTCGGCACGATCGCCGCATCGCCCGATTCGAGCAGCACCCACATCAGATGGCTGAAGCCTTCCTTCGAGCCGATGGTGTTGGTGATCTGCAATTCGGGGTCGAGGGTCACGCCGAACTTTCGCTCGTACATCGAGGCCACTGCTTCGCGCAGCTTGGGCAGGCCGCGCGACAGCGAGTAACGATGGTTCTTCGGGTTGTGGGCAGCCTCAGCAAGTTTCTCTACGGCAATCTGCGGGGATGGAATATCAGGGTTGCCGAACCCGAGGTCGATCACGTCGTCGCCGTCGCGGCGTGCGGTGATTTTCAGATTGTTGATGATGGTGAAGACGTACGGCGGCAGGTTGCTGATGCGCCGAAAATCCACGCGACAAGCCTAAGTGCCCACTGCGCCGTTTTAGTGCGCCGAGGTAGGTCTACGCTGACGCAAAGCGCGGCAAGAGCGCGGCACCAATGGCGCCTGCGTGCTCCCCGAGTTGTGCCACCCGCAACGCGGGGTGTTTGCGTTGCTCAGGCGAATACAACGTCTCAACGAACCACCGTTGCACGATGGGCATCACGATGTCGGCGGCCTCCGAGACTCCGCCACCGATCACGATCACATCGGGGTCGCTCACGTTGGTGATGTTCGAGAGCCCAATCGCCACCCAGCGCGCCCACGCTTCGAGCACTGTTACGGCGTCGGCGTCACCATTGCGTGCCCTTGCAATCACGTTCTCGCCCGCCTCGCCTGCAGCCAGCATGCGCAGGCCGCGC
>RGSV01000322.1 GCA_010025655.1 Acidimicrobiia bacterium | reverse complement strand
GGCTGGGCGAGCCCGCTCGCCCAGCCAGTGCCGGTGATTCTCGCCCATACCTTCGGTGCGCTCACCGGGGTGGTGGCTGCGCAGAACATCGACAACACCGCACTCGCAGTTGGGGTCGCCGTCGGTGTCACCGCGGGTGTGATCATCCGCTTTGGCATCACGCACCCGCCGAGCGGTGGCACCGCGCTGAGCGCAGTGGTTGGTGGAGACGCGATCACCAAACTCGGCTATGAGTTCATCTGGCGGCCGGTGCTGTTGAACGCTGCTGTGCTGGTCGTGCTGGCAATCGTCGTGAATGCACCTTTCGCTTGGCGGCGGTACCCGGCGCGGTGAGACGCAGCACAGTTTTATGAGTCGCGTCGCAATCGTCACTGGTTGTGGCTCGCCGACGGGCATCGGTTTCGCGACGGCGCAACGCTTGGTGGCGCGCGGGCTCAATGTGGTGGTGACGAGTACATCAGCTCGCATTCACGACCGAGTGAGCGAGTTGCAAGTGGGCGTCGCCACGCCCGGTCGCATACATGGTGTCGTTGCCGACCTCACTGTCGAAGCTGACGTCGCGCGGGTCGTGGCTGCCGCGACGAGTGAGTTCGGCGGGCTCGACGTGCTAGTCAACAACGCCGGCATGGTCACGGTGGGCGAGCAGTTGTATAACGCACCACTCGCCGCGACCACGCTCGACGACTGGAATCGATCACTGGCCCGCAATCTCACGACGTGTTTTCTCATGACCAAGGCGGCACTCACTGCAATGCGCAACGACGGTCGCATCGTCAACGTGGCGAGCACCACCGGAGCGTTGCAGGCTGGCATCGGCGATGTTGGTTACAACGCCGCCAAGGCCGGCATGATCGGGTTCACTCGTGCCGTGGCACTCGAAGCGTCGTCGCGCCGCATTCTCGTGAATGCCGTTGCCCCGGGCTGGATCGCCACTGGCTCGCAGACGCCCGCTGAGGCAGAGGCCGGTAATGCGTCTCCCCTTGGCAGGTCTGGTACACCTGATGAGGTGGCTGCGGTGATTGAGTTTCTCTGCAGCCCCGATGCGTCGTACGTAACTGGCCAGATGTTCGTGGTCGATGGCGGCGACGCACTTCCCGAGGACCGCACCTGGACCCCAGGCTCGTAACCCAGCGCGATGCAGCCATCGCGTGGCTGGCGAGCGATGACGCGCGGCTTACCGCGACGCGCCTGGTTCGCAAGTACGGGTTGAGTGACGACCCAGACGACCTGCTATCTGAGGCTGGCGTGCGAGTGCACGAATCACTGTCTCGCCGCGCCGAGCCGCTCGTTGGTAATGATGTGCAATCGGTTGCTACGAGATATGCCGCCCGCTCGTTGGGCAACGTCGCGA
>RGSV01000321.1 GCA_010025655.1 Acidimicrobiia bacterium | reverse complement strand
CGCATCTGTGCGATCTCCGGTTCTTGCGCGGCGCGAATGTCGCTCACAAGGTCGGCAGTCGCGGCAGATACTGCGCTACTTGTGACCATGTCAGCCATGAGCGTCGCCAGTTGACTCAATAGCCACGTGGTACTTTCGTCACGAGTTCACAGTCAGTACCTTTGTTCTCGTACGCAGGTGACCAGACCTCCCTACGGTCGAATGCATGCGTGATACGGCTGACTGTTCGGTGCGAGTGCTACTTGATCAGCTCATCGAAGCAGAATGTCCGAGTCTGCAGAGCACAGCGAAGCGTCTTCACCCCGAAGTGAAGTTCGATACGTTCGACTTTCTTAATGCAGCATCTGCAATCGGCGACACCGTAGGCCGCGCCCACCCAGACATAGTGCTGGTCGACCGAGTGTGGCTACATCTTGCACCGTTCTTATTGCAGGTGTTGACCCACGAGACCCACAAGCCTCCGCGCATCGTTGTTGCTTCGCATCACGTCGATGACGTGTTCAGAGTGCAGCTCGTGCATCGTGGGCTAATTGACTACATCGATCTCGACTGGCCGGCAGACAACCTCGTGCTGCAGCTCTGCGAGATACATACTGGGTCAAGACATCACAGAGACGATCTCACCTGGACCACCGTTCCACTACCCACGGTTGTTGCCAATCTCGACAGCACACCACGCGACGACTTTGATCGCGAGATTCTCAGTCTCATTTGCGTAGGCATGCACGACGTCGACATCGCCAAGGTGGTGCATCTCTCAACCCAGACCGTGAAGAACCGCATTAGCGCGATGCTTGAACGCTCAGGGCTTCGCAACCGCACGCAACTCGCCTGGATGCAGTCGAACCAGGCGGTAGGCGATGCAGTATCACGCAGTCTGCGACATCGCGCTCGCCGCACCGACGCTGACTATGCCGTGATCGAGTAGCCGGCCTCTTCGACAGCAGCACGCAGGGCATCGCCCGACAGGGGGCCCGCAGACTGCAGCGTCGCCGAGGCCCCCGCTAGTGAAACCTCAACCGAATCAACCCCTTGCACATCGCGAAGGGCTTCGGTCACATGCTTCACACAGTTCTGGCACGACATCCCCGCAATGTGTAGAACGGTGGTGGTCATGAAACGAACCTTAGCGGCATTTGCGCTCGTGCTTGCCATCGGCTGCTCTGGCGACGCTATGACGAGTGGGGGCAGTGATCTGTTTAATGAGGCTGACGTCGAGTTCGTGCAGGGGATGATCCCCCACCACGAAGATGCGATTCGCATGGCTGACATGGTCACAAGTAGCGCAGTATCTGCCGCGACTGCCGACCTTGTGAGCGACATTCGCGCCGCGCAAGAACCGGAGATCGCACAGATGCG
>RGSV01000033.1 GCA_010025655.1 Acidimicrobiia bacterium | reverse complement strand
CACGATCTTCACCGAGAACCTAATTCACGGAAGCGACTCGGCGGCATCAGCCGAGAGGGAAATTCAGATTTTCTTCCCGGGGCTCTAAGGCACGCTCAGCATGGCTGGCACGAATCCGCTCTCGCTGTCGCGTGACATCGCGATCGACCTCGGCACGGCGAACACCCTGATCTACATCAAAGGCGAGGGAATCGTCTTGAACGAGCCGAGTGCAGTGGCGCTTGATGTGAACACCGGTCAAGTGGTGGCAGTTGGGCACGACGCCAAACGAATGTGGGGTCGCGCACCTCGCAACATTCGGGTGGTGCGCCCGCTGAAAGACGGCGTCATTGCCGACTTTGACTTGTGTGAGCAAATGCTCCGCGAGTTCATTCGTCAAGTGCACACCAGCCGGTTCAGCAAGCCTCGGATGATCGTGTGCGTGCCGTCAGAGGTGACGGGGGTCGAGCGTCGAGCGGTGCAAGATGCCGCTGAGTTTGCTGGTGCTCGCCGACCGGTGTATGTGATTGAAGAGCCGATGGCCGCGGCAATTGGTGCAGGTTTGCCCGTTAGTGAGCCGAGTGCGAATCTGATCGTCGACATTGGCGGCGGCACCACCGAGGTTGCGGTCATCTCACTGGGTGGCATCGTCACGGCCAGTTCGTGTCGAGTGGCCGGTGACGAGATCAACGACGCGATCGTTGCAATGTTCAAGAAAGAGTTCAATCTTGATGTCGGTGACAACACCGCAGAAGATGTAAAAATTCAGCTTGGCTCGGCGTGGCCGCTAGCTGAGGAATTGACCGCCGACGTCGGTGGGCGAGACGTTACGACTGGCCTGCCGCGCACGCAAGAAGTAACCACAGTCGAGATTCGTGCAGCAATTGACGGCCCGGTGTCGGCGATTATTGACATCGTGAAGAGCACCCTCGAACGAACACCGCCCGAGTTAGCTGCCGACGTCATTAGTAACGGCATCACCCTCTCGGGCGGCGGCGCGCTGTTGACCGGTCTCACCGAACGAATGATTCACGAGACGGGCATTCAAACCGTCGTGGCCGATGACCCTCTGATGTCGGTCGTTATTGGCGGTGGTCTCACCCTTGAGAATCTTGACGCGATGAAGGGTCTCACGGCGCAATCGGACGACGAGTAGTCGAGGTCGCTCGAGCGTGGCGCGCAACCGAACATCGCTGACCAGGGCGATCATCGTGCTCGCGCTGGCGGCGGTGTTTTTCATCACGCTCGACCTCAGTGGTTCAGGTTCGACTGGCACGGTGCGCCGAGCATTCGACACCGTGTTCGCGCCCGTTGAGGGTGTGACTCGAGTGGTTACCCGACCGATTGCAACGGCGTGGAATGCGATTCGCGAGTACGACGAGGTGGTTGCAGAGAACGATCGCTTGTCAGAGCAGGTGGCGTTGCAAGAAGGTGCGGCAGTTTCTGCGGCAGCCTCGGTGCGACTCGCACAGGAACTGTTGGCACTCAACGGCTTGCCCACGTTGGCGGGCATCAATTCGGTGACGGCCCAAGTAATCGGCGAGACACCGACGAATTTCTCGCAAACGGTCGAGATCAATCAGGGCGCAAATGCAGGCATCAAGGTTGGTATGCCCGTCTTGAATGCGGCCGGCCTCATCGGCAAGGTAACCGAAGTGTTCGCTGATCGGTCTCTGGTGATGCTGATCTCCGACCCTGACTACGCGCTCTCGGTGAAGGTGGTCACCAAATCAAGCCGAACACCCGTGACGCTGCCACCGTTGCCAACTGAAGATGCTCCGACGGTCGACTCGGTGCTCGATAGCGCCCAGACGAGTTCAACCTCGAGTACGTCAACGACCACGACCACGATTCTGGGGTTTACGCCCTCGGCCACGACGGTGCCCGATGCGGTCATTGCCGGAGCAGGCACCAATATCACCGTGCCTGTGGCGAGCCAGTTGGCGGTGCGCGAGACGGGCATTTTGGAAGGCCGCGGACCCGGCAGTAAGCCAGTCGTGCGGTTTCTCGACATATCGACACGTGCCGACGCAATTGAAGTCGGTGCTCCGATTGTGTCGGCAGGCGGGTCGCGCAGCCTTGCTCCACCCGATGTGGTGATCGGCATTGTTTCGCGCGTGGTCGAGCGACTCGGCACGGCTGGCCCGGTGCTCGAGGTCGAACTGGTTGCCGACTTGTCAAACTTGTCGTTCTTGCGGGTGCTGTTGTATCAACCCATCACTGAAGCGGGCAGATAATCGATGTTCGAGCGGCTCTTGCGCGCAGTTGCGAGTCGTTGGTTTCGGTTGGTTTTGGTATTGCTCGTAGTGCTGTCTTTTCAAACAACGTTGTTCGGTGATCTCCGGCCATTCGGTTACGCAGTGCAGGTGCTTGCCATCTTCGTTGCATCTGCGGGAGTGAGCCACGACCTTCGTATCGGAATGTTGGTGGGTCTGATTGCAGGGTTCATGTATGACGCGGTGCTGGCGACGCCGCTCGGTGTGTCGGCGATCGTGTTTGCGATGGTCGGTGCGCTTGGTGCACTATTCGTGCAACCCTTTCGTGATCCTCCCTGGTGGCTTCGAGTTCTTGCAGTGTCGGTTGCGGCCGCCGGTGGTGAAGTGCTGATGCCACTAGTGAAGTCGGTCGTTGGTCTGGATGGCTGGTTAGGTCTACGCGTCACAGCGGTAGCAGCAGTAACGCTGGCAGGCGGCTTGGTTTTGGCGTGGCCGCTTCTGGCCGTGTCTCGCTGGACTCTGCAGGAGAAGATGTCACTTGGCCGTTGACGCTGGGCAACGCCGCTGGTCATGGGTCGGGTCAATCGCCCTGGCCTTGTTGACGCTGTTGTTGGCGCGCGTGTGGTTCTTGCAGGCGGTAACCAAAGAAGAGACTGATCGCGTTATCGCCAAGGTGCAGTCGCGAACGGTGAAGCTCGTGCCTGAGCGTGGACGAATCTTCGATGTCAATGGTCGAGTCGTCGCCGACAACAAACGAGTGCTTGTCGCCGCAATCGACCGACGCATCATCGAAGACCCGCAAGATCGCCTCGAGCTGTTCTTGCGCTTGTCGGGCCCGCTCAACACCCCGCTTGAGCGGCTGTATGAACGCGCCGACGATAAGCGGTACGACGAGTTCACGGAAATGCCGCTGGCCTTTGATATCTCCGAAGAGCAGGCGGCGTTCATCATGGAACGCATCGAGGATTATCCCGGTGTCGTTGTGAAAGAAGACTGGCGACGCATTTATCCATACGGAGCGGTCGGTGGTCACGTACTCGGCTATCTCGGGGCGATTCAGAAGGATTCAGCGGCCTACTACAAATCGCTCGGCTATGACCCCAACGAACGAGTCGGGCTGTACGGGGTCGAGCTCACCTACGAGGTGCAGTTGCGCGGCATTCCGGGCTTCGTTCGTTATGAGGTTGACGCAGTGGGTCGCATTAAACGTGTGCTTGAGCGCGTCGAGCCGCAGCCTGGCAATGATCTGCAACTCAGTATTGATTTCAAGATGCAGCAGTTTGCCGAGCAGGCGCTTGAAACTCAGCTACTTGTGCGTCAGCGCAATGAAGCACCGCAGGTGATGCTTCCGGAAGGAATACCCGACCCGCAATATGAAGAAGTGAACTACTACAAGGCCCCGGCGGGCTCAGTGGTGGTGATGAACCACAACTCAGGTGAGGTCGTCGCGATGGCGTCGTACCCGCGATTTGATGCGCGCTGGTTTACTGCAAACGTGAATGCAGAGAAGTTCGCGCAGGTGTTCCCGCGCACCGACGACCCTGATCGATCGATTCTCGTGAATCGGGCAGTTTCAGGCCGCTACAACCTGGGTTCGTCGTTCAAGCCGTTTGTGGCGTATGCGGCACTGAATTCTGGGCAGCTCCCTGGTGGAGCTGAGTACGAACTTGATGACCGAGGCTCGTACAAATTGGTCAGCATTCCGAAAGATCGTTGCGACCAAGGCGTGAAGTGCGTGTTTCGAAATGCGATCTGTCGTGCGACCGGGGCGCCATGCCGATACGGCGAGGTTGACATCGAGTCGGCGCTCGCAGTGTCAAGCGACGTGTTTTTCTACAAGATCGGTGAGGAAATCTTGACTGAACGCGGATATCAGCCAGTGCTTGAGAGCGAGATTCGACGTTTTGGCTTCGGCTCGTTGACCAACATTGATCTGCCCTACGAGTTTGCCGGCACGATACCGAATGCGGCGTATAAAAAGTATCTGGCAAGTCTCGGTGTCATCGCCGAAGACGCAGGGCGTGCCTACTACGTGGGCGACAACATTTTGTTCTCGATTGGTCAAGGGTTGTTATCAGCGACTCCGCTGCAGGTGGCTAATGCCTACGCTGCGCTTGCCAACGGCGGAACCGTGTTTCAGCCGCGCGTTGTACGTGCAATTCTCACACCTGGTACCAAAAACAAGAGTGCCGGTTTGGCAGACCTCCAGGCGGCGTCGGTGGTTGAACGGGTGTCAGCGGCGGCGCCTCGCGAAGAGATTCCAATGCGACCCGAAGTGCGTGACCCGATTGTTTCCGGCTTGCGGCGCGTCATCACCGGTCCGGGTGTCAATTTCGACTACTACCACAAGACGACGGGAGAAAACCTCTTCCGTAACTACACGGGCATGCCGATCGCCGGCAAGACCGGCACCGCGCAGGGTTTCAACAACCTGCCGTGGAACGACTCGTCAGCCTTTGGTGCTTTCAGTCTTGATGCGACGCGGCCCTACAGCGCCTTTGCCTACCTCGAGAAGTCTGGGTATGGCGCAGTCGCGGCAGCCCCAGTCGTGAAGTGCGTATTCTTGGCGCTCAGCAAGCAATGGCGTGTCGACGATCTGGTGCCGGCCGACCCGCTTGATACTGCATCAAACATTGCCGCAGCGTCAACGCGGTTACGCAACCCACTGTGTCTCGTGAGTACGGCACTCGACGCAAGAGATTGACATGACTGCAACATTTCGCCTTCGACAACGTCCCAATGATCCGCGTGGTTCTGCTAGCGCGCTCGATCCTTGGCGCAACGTCGATTGGGTAATGGTGCTTTCGGCACTTGCGCTCACGGTGATCGGAGTCTTCAACATCTACTCGGCTACCAGCCCACGACTGGTCTTGCGCGGTGTCGATCCGTATTACTTCACTGAACGACAAGTGTTGTTCATCATCGCGGCTGCTGCTGCGTTGTTTGGCGTGATGTTCTTGGGTCACGACTGGCTGCGCAGCAAAGCAATGCCTCTGTATGGGGCAACGGTGTTTTCCCTAGCAGTGCTGCTCTTGTGGGGCTACACGAGCGGCGAAACAAAGTTGTCTTTCGACCTTGGTCTTATCTCGGTGCAGCCCGCTGAAGTCGCAAAGCCCGTACTCGTGCTGGTGCTTGCTGCATGGTTTGCCGAAGTCGGCACGCGCAGGGTTCCGTATGACGAGTTCATTCGCGCCATCGTTTTGGCGGGTGTGCCATTCGTGCTCATCGCCGCTCAGCCCGACCTCGGTTCGGCGATGACACTGGGTGTTGGCGTGCTCGGTGTGCTGTTTGTCGCAGGAACGCGGCAGAAGCACTTCGTTGGTGTGGCGGCGCTAGCGATCGTCACGTTCGTGGTGTCGATGTGGACCGGTGTCGTACGCAGTTACCAGCTCGACCGATTTACCGCGTTGTGGAATCAGAACAACACCACCGACGTGGGTCTACAGAATCTGGTCTTGCAGGTTCGGTTCGCCAAGCGCGCAGTTGCCGCAGGCGGCTATTTCGGAAAGGGCTATCTGCAGGGTGAACTGACCAATGGTCGTTATATTCCAGTGCAATCAACCGACTTTCCGTTCTCGGCTATCGGTGAGCAGTTCGGTCTCGTTGGCTGTTTTGTCGTGATAGCGCTCTTTGGCGTGATCTTGTTTCGAGTGTGGATGATTGGCCGCAACGCCAACTCGCCAATCGGCAAGTTCCTCGTGGCTGGAGTCTTCGCCACGTTGGCGTGGCAGGTCTTCCAAAACATCGGAATGACCATCGGCATCATGCCCGTATCGGGCTTACCGTTGCCGTTTGTCTCGTATGGTGGCTCGCATCTCGTGGCTTGGGCCGTCATGCTCGGGTATGTGCAAAGCGTGCATATGCGCCGTTCAAGCTGAGCGCCTCGGTAGGCTGGAGGCGCTGCGGGGTCACCCCCGCGACAGGTTTCGATATACGCACGAGAGTGCGAGCGCGAGGGGAGTAGCGCGCACCGCTCTCGGGTACGGCACGGTTGGTGTCGAGTGGCCACGTAGGCGGCCGCCTCGCTGACGAAGCCGCAGTAGGAAAGGTTTTCAGATGACGAATGAATTCGGCGACAACACGTCGCCGCATGTTGAACTGCCCGACCCTCCGCGTGAGGGTAAGCCGTCGATTCCGCCGCCGCCAGGACGTGCATTTCGTGCGCCCGGCGTCGAGCGTGACGGGGCCACTGACGGCGGGCGTGATGGTGGCGCCCGAGACGGCGGCGCGCGCAGCAGCAGCAGCAGCGACACCTCGCGCAATGGTGATGGCGATGCTGACGGGGGTGGCGACGGCCAAGCCAAGCGCTCGCGAAATCGGCGCCGACGCCGCGGCGGCAAGGGCCGCAACCGAGGTCAGGGTCGCGACGGCGGCGACCGGGGTGACCGGAACGGCGACCGCGGTGGTGGTCGGGGCGATCGTTCGCGTGGTGGCCGCCGTGGCGGTCGCAGCGAAGAAGAGATTGAAGCCGAGCTCGTCGCCCGTCGGCGCGGCAAAGAGCGCGATGGCAGACCACTCGGCCGCTACCTCATGTGCGTGCATGTGCACGACGACCTGACGCAGGTGTCGGTGTTGGAAGGTCGCAACCTTATAGAGCACTACGTCAGCCGCCCAGCCGATGACGTCTCTCAGATTCACGGCAACATCTATCTCGGTCGCGTGCAGAACGTGCTGCCGGGCATGGAGGCCGCCTTTGTTGATATCGCAACCCCAAAGAATGCGGTGCTGTACCGCGGTGACGTGCAGTTCGACAAAGACGATGTGGTTGAGCAGGGCCCAGAACCGCGAATTGAGCAGGTGCTCAAGCGCGGGCAGTTGATCTTGTGTCAGGTGACGAAGAATCCGATTGGCGAAAAGGGTGCCCGCTTGACACAAGAAGTGTCGTTGCCGGGTCGTTTCGTGGTGTTGATTCCTGATTCGCGCACGTATGGCATCTCGAAGCGTCTGCCCGACGATGAACGTAAGCGTCTGCGCAATGTGCTTGACCGCATCAAGCCCAAAGAGCACGGCTTGATCGTGCGTACTGCGGCCGAGAATGCCACCGAGCACGAGTTGACCACCGACATGAAGCAGTTGCTCGACCGGTGGGAAAAGATCAAGGACGCGGCCACCAAGGCCTCAAGCCCAACACTGTTGTACCGCGAGCCGTCATTGGCGGTGCGAGTGATTCGCGAGGAGTTCAGCAGCGACTATCGCGGCATCGTGATTGACGACCGCACGCTCTACAACGAGGTGCACGAGTACATTGGCGCGTTCAACCCTGACTTCGTCGACCGCGTGGAATATTGGGATGCCGAGAAAGAAGACCTTCCGCTGTTTGAACAGCATCGAGTCGTCGAACAGTTGCGCAAGGCGCTAGATCGCAAGGTCTGGCTGCCCTCGGGCGGTTCGTTGGTCATAGAGCACACCGAGGCCCTCACGGTGATCGACGTGAATACAGGTCGCAACGTTGGCAAGACGAATCTTGAAGAGACCGTGCTCGGCAACAACCTCGAGGCGGCCGAAGAGATTGCCCGCCAGTTGCGCCTGCGCGATATTGGCGGCATCATCGTGATCGACTTCATTGACATGGAGGTCAAGGAAAACCGCCGAAAGGTAGTCGATGCCTTCCGCAAGGCGTTGGCCCGCGACAAAACCCGCACCCAGGTGTTCGACATCTCGGAGCTTGGTCTCGTGCAGATGACCCGGAAACGCATCGGGGAGGGGCTACTCACGGCGTTCGCCGACACCTGTCAGGCCTGTCATGGTCGCGGTGTCATTGTTGACACCGACCTGTTGGAAGATGATGCAGCCGTAGAGGCGGGGTCAGACCTGCCTGCCGAGAGCCGATAGAGTGCAAAGCCGCTTATGTACGCAGTAATCAAGGCCGGTGGCAAGCAAGAAAAAGTGACGAGCGGCCAGACCCTTCGCGTCGAATTGCTCAACGCAGGTAAGGGCACCGAGGTGTCGTTTGCACCGGTGCTTGTCGTCGATGGTGACACGGTGTTGTCGACCCCCAACGAGTTGGCCAAGGCATCAGTCAAGGCCACCATCGTCGGCGAAGAACTCGGAGACAAGGTTGACGGCTTCACCTACAAGCGTCGCACCAACCAGCGGCGTCGGTTCGGCCACCGTCAGCGCTACAGCGTCGTCAAGATCACCAGCATCGCGAAAGGCTGAATCATGTCAAAGACCAAGGGTGGCGGCTCAACCAAGAACGGCCGCGATTCAAATGCGCAACGCCTCGGCGTGAAGGTGTTCGACGGCACCAAAATCACTGCCGGCACGATCATCATCCGCCAGCGCGGCACCAAGGTGCACCCGGGCAAGAACGTGCGTCGTGCCAGCGACGATTCGCTGTTCTCGCTCGTTGATGGCAGCGTGAAGTTCGGCCAGCGCCGTGGGCGCAAAGTGGTCGACGTTCTTCCCGTCGCCTAAGCGACTTCCCGTCGCCTAAGCGACCTGCCGACTACCTAAACGCCGCGGTCTACGCGCGAAGCGCGTGGCGCAGCATTGCGTGAAACTTCGCCTGATCGGCTCGCAAGACCACGCGTGTGTTGGCGGGTTTGCGTAGCACCCCAAGTGTGTCGACCATCGTTTGACCACGAGCGTGCCCGTCGCCGAGGATGACTTCGACGTACTTGTCAACCTCGCTCGTAACGATGCTGTCGTCAATCGCGACACACATAGCAATCGGGTCGGGGAAGTCAAAGCCGGGCACCTGGGTTACTTCTTCGCAGAACTGGCGCACGTGTCGTTGAATATCGATGGCAAATTCCGCAAGCGGTGACAACGAGCGCAGCTGAGCGGCCAACTCGTCGTTGATGGCAGCGTCCTGCCAGCTGACATCCCAACCGACCATCTCGATGCGGAGCCCTGACGCAAAGACCACATAGGCAGCTTCAGGGTCGGCCCACACGTTGTACTCCGACAGAGGGGTCACGTTGCCCGGCAAGATCCCAGTGCCTGCCATGCTGACACAGCGCTTCACCCACGAGACAAATTTCGCTTCGCTGCGTATGGCCACCGCCACGTTGGTAAGTGGCCCCAACGTGACGAGCTCGAGTTCACCAGGGTTACGGCGGAAAGCGTCAATCATCGCGCCGATGCCGTCGTGTGATGCGGGTGTACGACCAGTGAGTTTGAGCCCGATGTTGCCCATGCCGTCAGAGCCGTGCACATTTTGCGCCGTCTCGAGTGGTCGAGCCAATGGCCTCTCGGCGCCAGCATGTACCTCAACGTGCGCGCCGCAACGCTCGACCGTGTACCTGTCTCTTATACACATCTCCGAGCCCACGAGAC
>RGSV01000320.1 GCA_010025655.1 Acidimicrobiia bacterium | reverse complement strand
TCGAGCACGGTGAGGGCGGCGATCCCGTCGAGGATCTCTTCCTTCGTGAGTGCCATGGTGTGTTTCCTCTTTCTTTCTTGTGGTGGATTGGTTGGTTGGTATTCGATCTCGTGGTGTTGTTCGGCTTACGCCGCTTCTTTTTGCTCGACGAGTGCCTTCAGGCCGTACGCGGCCTTGCGCGGCAACGCCGAGAGCATGTATGCGGTGTTGGCCATCGGTGCCTTGAGCAGGCCGGCGAGCTTGGCCAGCATGACTTCGCGCGACGGCAAGTCGGCGAGAGCCCGCAGACCCTTCACGTCGACTGCCTTGCCGTCAACGACGCCGCCCTTCAACTTCAGGGCGTCGTTCTCTTTCGCAAAGTCGCGCAGCGCTTTGGCAACGGCCGACACTTCGCCTTGCACGAAGGTGATCGCGACCGGGCCGGTGACCATGCTGTCAACCGCCGACATTGCGCCGTCGCGCGCAGCAATCTTGATCAGCGTGTTCTTATAGACCTTGTACTCGGCGCCAAGCGGGCGCAGCGTGCGACGGAGTTTGGCGAGGGCGCCCACGGTCAAGCCGCGGTACTCAGTGACAATGACCGAATTCGATGCAGCGAGCTTGTCGCGAACTTCGGCGACGACCGCAGCCTTCTCGGCGCGTGCTTCAGACATCTGGGTTCCTTCCTCGTGTGGCCGAGGCCCCATGTTGGTGGGACTCCAATTATTCGCCCGAGGGCGAACCGCACTTCTGTGGTTGGTACTACTTCTCTTGGTAGAGCAGGTTGAACGCTAGCGGGCTAGGCGCTGGTTTCCACCACGCTCGGGTCGATGCGTACACCAGGGCTCATGGTCGATGAAATGGTGATGCGCTTCAGATAACGGCCCTTGGCTGCCGCGGGCTTCGAGCGTTGGAGTTCATCGAGCACGGCCTGCACGTTGGCAGCGAGTGCGGCGACCTCGAAGCTCGCCTTGCCGACTGGCACGTGCACGTTGCCATAGCGGTCAGTGCGGTATTCGACTTTGCCGCCTTTAAATTCGGCGACCGCGCGTGCCACATCGGTGGTCACGGTGCCGGTCTTGGGGTTCGGCATCAGGCCACGCGGACCCAGCGCTCGACCGAGCTTGCCGACGAGCGGCATCATGTCGGGCGTTGCGATGGCGAGGTCGAAGTTCATGTTGCCCTTTTCAATCTCGGCTGCGAGATCATCAGCGCCAACCACATCGGCGCCGGCGTCACGAGCGGCTTTGGCGTTGTCGCCCTGGGCAAATACCGCTACGCGCACCGATTTGCCAGTGCCCGACGGCATCGAGACAGTGCCACGAATAGTCTGCTCGCTTTTCTTGGTGTCAAGACCGAGTCGCACGGCGAGGTCGACCGTCTCATCAAATTTGGCT
>RGSV01000319.1 GCA_010025655.1 Acidimicrobiia bacterium | reverse complement strand
CGCGGAAAAGCGAGCCGACGATCGATTCACAAGCCTAGAAAAGCGACTTGACGAGCGCTTTCTCGACGTCGATCGACAATTCCAGGGTGTTCATCAGCGATTTGCGGTTGTCGATCAGCGATTTGAGGTTGTCGATCAGCGACTCAATGCCCTCGCGTCTGAGATTGGAGCGTTGCGCGCGGAAATGAAGCACGAGATTGGCGAGATTCGTGAAGATCTTCGAGAGCTTCGCAGCCTTCGTACGACGATTGTCGTGACTGCACTCTCGTTGTTCGTCGGGCTCGCCGGTCTCGGTTTCGGTTTCGTGCAGATTGCGTTGCGCGCTTAACTCGGCACCCAGGCGCGCGAGCGCTCGACTGCGCGCAACCATTGGGCGTGGGCTTCGTCGCGTGTGGAGGCGCTGGCTGATGGCGTGAAGCGTCGCTCGAGTGCCCAGCGCGATGCGATGTCGTCGGTCGAGCCCCAGACACCCTCGGCGAGACCGGCGAGGTAGGCCGCGCCGATGGCGGTGGTCTCGAGTTCGGTCGGGCGCAACACGTCGACGCCAAGTTGGTCGGCCTGCATCTGCAGCATGAGGTTCATCACTGCAGCCCCACCATCGACGCGAAGATCGCGAATCGCCACACCCGACGCACGAGTCATTGCATCGACCACGTCGCGAGTTTGCATCACCATGCTCTCCACCGTGGCGCGTGCAAAGTGTGCGCGCGTCGTGCCGCGGGTGATGCCGAAAATGGCGCCGCGGGCGTACGCGTCCCACCACGGGCTGCCGAGCCCGGCGAACGCCGGCACGAGCACGACGCCGCCAGCATCAGGCACACTCTCGGCAAGCGGGCCAACCTCACTCGATGCATCGATGATGTTGAGGCCGTCGCGCAACCACTGCACGGCTGCACCGGTCACAAAAATCGCACCTTCGAGGGCGTACACCGCCGGTTGCGAGCCGAGTTGCCACGCGACTGTGGTGAGCATGCCCGAAGTCGGCGCCGGACACGACGTGCCGACATTGAGCAAGACAAAACTGCCGGTGCCGTAGGTGTTCTTGGCGCTGCCTGGCGTGAAGCATGCTTGACCAAAGAGTGCAGCCTGCTGATCACCTGCCACGCCACTCACCGGCACACCAGCGGGAATCGCACCGTCGGCAATCGTCATGCCGATGCGACCGCTCGAAGCGCAGACCTCTGGCAGCTGACCTTGGTCGACGCCGAACATCGCGCAGGTGTCGTGGCTCCAGCGCAGCGTGCGAATGTCAAAGAGCATCGTGCGCGATGCATTGGTCACGTCGGTGGCGAACGCGGCACCACCTGTGAGGCGATGCACGAGAAACGCGTCGATCGTGGCGAATGCGAGGTTTTTGTTGCGGCTCACCTCGGTGTTGC
>RGSV01000318.1 GCA_010025655.1 Acidimicrobiia bacterium | reverse complement strand
AGTGGCAGAGCAACCGCCTTGTAAGCGGTAGGTCGTGGGTTCAATCCCCACCCTCGGCTCGGGTCGTTCGCACGGTCACCGTTGCTGTTGTCAACAAGAGCAGCGTCAAGGCGAACAGGGTTCCGACGATTCCCAATGCTGGCTGCCACTGCGGAAAATAGAACACCTCAAGCACTTCGTCGCCGACGAGACCAACGGAGTATCGACGCAGAGCGGTGTATCCAGCCAACAGATGTGCGATGACCCATACGGCACCAATCGTGTAGCGCTGACCGTTGGTGAACCGGGCTCGGCGGGCAGCGAGCAGCGGGATTCCGACCAAGAGTGGTGTGAGGTGACGACCCTGTACGCCATAGCCCCGCAAGATGCGGTAATAGTTCAGGTCAATTGCGATGATTGCCACGACACAGAGTGCGATGAGGGCAATGGTTGCGAGACGAACCGACCTAGAGGCGTCACGCCAGCCCGTCGTGATGATCCACGACGACAACAACAAGATGGCGAGAGTTGCAAGTCGCGGAATCGGCACCTCGAGAGATCCGAGGTCACCAACTGCCTCTTGCAGAACACGAGTGATGTCGCCAAATGAGTGAGCGAGTTGTTCAACAAGGGCGACATCTGGCCCGAGATGTTCGGCCATTCGCGGGTCGACTCGCGGGTTGTAGATGGCGAGATACCAGAACGAGGCAAAGGCAATCGCGCCGAGATGCGCCGCAGAAATCCACAAATGCCTGCGAGCAAAGTCAAGCAATGCAGTGATACGTCCGCTCGCGATGGTGCACACGGCAACGATCGTGATGAAGTAGACCATCCCCAATGGTCGAGCAAGAATCACGATCAATCCGCTGAGCGAGAAACACCACAGCGCCCACATGTCGCGCCGCGCATCGCTCAATAAGCCAGGTAATGACAACCAGATTCCGATGGCACCAATGATCTCCAGGCCGCTCGTGTTGACAACCGACGCCAAATACACAACGGCCGGAACCGTGACGGCAAGCAGAGGCACGATCGTGAGTTTGCGGACGCGAAGCGAGGTAACGGCGAGTGCAAGGATGATTGCAGCAACAAGTGCGCTGATGATTCGTGCGAGAAACCAGGAAACGTTTGACGCACCAAGCAAGGTGGCAACCCCTGGTACGAGGTAGACGACCGGTGTGTAGAGCCCCATTGTGGTGAGTGCCTGGCCTCCGTCAGGTTGCCAGTCTTCGACCCGTAGGTCACACGCTGGAACAGTGGCTTGGGCCACAAAGCAGCGTTGCACCTCGTGTGAGCCGTCGAATTGTTTGTCAATGTCAACGTGCGACGACCAATAGGAGTACTCCATTCGGCCAGTGAGTTGCACGTCATCGACGAGACCCTGCACGCCATAGCCCCGCA
>RGSV01000317.1 GCA_010025655.1 Acidimicrobiia bacterium | reverse complement strand
GAGTCAGCGTGGTGATGGTCGAACAGAATGCGCGTCGCTGCTTGCAGATCTGCAATCGGGGGTATGTGCTCGATCAGGGCACCAATGCCTACACCGACACGGGTGACAAACTGCTGCATGACCCGAAGGTCATCGAGTTGTACCTCGGCACGCTCGCTTCATAAGCGTCAAACCGCTTCGCGAAGAGTTGTCGTGCTCTGTGGTTGTCAGACCCCGCGCAGCGAGGTGAGTGTGTCAGTCAGCGCCGCGAGCACCTCTGCGAGTTGGTCGTCGGTGTGTGGCAGATTCAGATTCATCATGCCTCGCGACGCGCTGTAAACACCCCGTTCGAGCAGACCGAGATAGAGCAGCTCTTGCAAGACGCTGTCGCGCTGAGCAACCTCGTGGGCGTTTCGCGGGGCAGTCGCGAGGGTGTGCAATGACATCATCGACCCGAACCCGCTCACACTTACCGGTAGCCCAGAACGGGCGAGTACGGCCGCAACTGACTTGCGGAAATCATCCCCTCGTGCTGTGTGTGCGACGGCCGTATCAGCTGTAAACACTTCTCTCAGCACCACGCATCCGGCGGTCATCGACGCAACGTTGTTGTTGAACGTGCCCGCATGGGCCAGCACGGTGGTGCGTGCTGTTTCGGGGCTGGTGTCGTAAAAGTCAAGCAGCTCAGAGCGCCCACCAAAGGCACCGAAAGAGAAACCTCCACCGATGTATTTGCCAAATGTTGTGATGTCAGGTTTCACCCCGAGAAGGTGGAACATTCCGCTGGCGCCATGACGCGAGGTCATGACTTCGTCGGCGATAAAGACTGCGCCCGCGGCATGAGTTGCCGAGAACACCTGTTGAGCAAATGCGGCATCTGCAGGCACGCATCCGCCTGAGCCAAGCATCGGTTCCATCACGACTGCCGCAAGTGCAGGGCCGTGTTCTGTGATGAGAGCGCACGTTGCCGTTGAATCGTTGAACGGAGCTAGGACGAAGTCGTAGGGTGCATTCCAGGGCGCGCTACCACTCGAAAAGTAGAGCAAACCTCCGTGGTATCCACCGTGAAACACCAATACCTTGCGACGTCGTGTTGCCTGAAGCGCAGTCGTGATGGCCATCAGGTTCGCCTCGGATCCTGAATTGGTGAACCGGACTCTGTCAAGGTGAAATCTCTCGCACATCAATTTGGCGAGCTCACGTTCTGCTGGATGTACGCCGCCGACGCTGGCATTCATCCGAAGTGCTGCTGCAACCGCCTCAAGCACGCGAGAATCGCCGTGGCCGAGCAGCCCAGCGGTGTAGTCGCCAAGCATGTCGATGTAGCAATGACCGTCAGCGTCATACAGCCATGACTTGTTCCCAGAAGTGAAGGTGAGAGGAAACGGGGCATGGGTGAGT
>RGSV01000316.1 GCA_010025655.1 Acidimicrobiia bacterium | reverse complement strand
CGGGATTCGACCTGATTTATTCCCTGCAGGACCGGGAGTTTGACCTGAACAAGGGACTGCAGAGTTTTCCGGCACGGTTTGGGGAAACCACGGCGCTCTCCTGGGCCGCGCTGCTCCAACTCGACGACGTGCTCGCCATCACGTCTGAAGAAGTGTTCTCTGACGACGCGCAACGCGGGGCGTTTCGTGCGTTGAAGGCGAGTGGGGGCAATTTGAACGCCGCACTTCGTGAGGCCGACCCCGATGCTCGGGCAGTGCTCGAGATCGTCGGTGTGGCTGACGCCACGGGCGATGCCATGAAAGAGGGCATCAATCTGCTGCGTGCGGCGGTACGGCGCGAACTGACGCGTCGCATGACGGATACGAGCCCCGAGGTCATTCAACGTGACCGACGTATCAAGCAATTGAGTGATCAGTTGACTGACAGAAATGTGGCAGACTCTGTCGCATCGGAATTGTTGGCATGGCTGTACGACGTATCACTCATGAGCGAGGCGTAATCCACCAGTGAGTGGCCCCCACCATCGCGGCGGTGATACGCCCGACACCGTTCGGCAATACCTGAACGAAATCGGACGCCATGATCTGCTCACCTCTGCAGAAGAGCGCATCCTTGGCAAAGCGGTGAAGGACGGCCAGAAGGCCGCCGAGCGACTGGCGAAAAAAGACCTCAAGCTTGGCGCCAAAGAGCGTCGCGACCTCAAAGAGGCGGTGCGCGAAGGCGAAAAGGCGAAAGAGCGAATGGTCAACGCAAACTTGCGACTGGTCGTGTCGATTGCGCGGCGCTATGACCGCAAAGAATTGCACCTGTCTGACCTGATTCAAGAGGGCAACATCGGGCTGATGCACGCAGTCGATAAATACGACTACGAGAAGGGCTTCAAGTTCTCGACGTATGCCACTTGGTGGATTCGCCAGTCGATGACCCGCGCGATGGCCGACCAGGGGCGCAACATTCGCATTCCGGGCCACATGATGGAAATCGTCAATCGCATTCAGCGGGCTGAGCGAGAACTCACCTCAGAACTGAAGCGAGACCCATCTCCCGAAGAAGTCGCGCAGCGGTGCGATATCTCGCTCGAGAAGCTGTTCGAGATTCAACAGTTAACCCTCTCGACGGCCAGCCTCGACGCCCCAGTCGGCGTCGATGTCGATGACTTGACGGTTGGTGAGACCATCGCCAGCACTGATGCCAGTGATCCGCTCGACCAGACGATCAGTCGCGACCTCATCAGTCATCTGGCGCAGTTCCTCATCGCGCTGCGCCAGAGTGATCCGGCCGGAGCGGACCAGCGGGTCGTAGATGTGGTGCAGCACGTTCGCCGTGAAGCTTTCGGTATGCGCAAACGCTTAAACTAAGTTAATAAAGTTTCCCTTCATT